>JAZRNJ010000197.1:0-8029 GCA_045648125.1 Acutalibacteraceae bacterium | reverse complement strand
TGAAGAAGAAATTGAAAATGTAAGAGTTATTGAAAATGGTGATGTAAGGTGCAAAATTCAGGCAACATTAAAGAACAGAAACTCTTTTGCAGTTGTCACCTATTCAATACCTAAAAATGATGCTTACATAGATATACACGTAAAGACATTTATCAATGATGTGAACACCATGTTCAAACTTTCATTTAAAACTTCTTTTGAAAATCCTCAGGCTATTTCTCAGATGGCTTTCGGCAGAGAAGAAATGGAAAAAGAAGGCAAGGAAGTTGTGTGTCAGAAATGGTGTGGTCTTTTTGAAAACGAAAAAGGCTTTGCGATTCTTAACAGAGGAACTCATGGCTACAGCGTAAATGAAAATGAAATAAACATTTCACTTCTTCGTACATCAGTTTATTCTGCACATCCTATCCGTGACAGAAAAATTGTTGACACTGACCGTTTTTCAAACCACATTGACATGGGTGAAAGGGAATTTACATTCCGTCTGACTACAGACATTTCTCACCTTGACAAAGATGCAGAAAGTTACAATCAGCAAAGTTACGCTCTCTCTTTCTTCCCCTCAGGCGATGGAGAAAAGAAAGACACCGCTGTTTCTCTTACAAACGATGACGTTATAATGACAGGATATAAGGTGATTTCAAAGGGTGACATACGTGTTCATCTTTACAATTCTACTGAAAAAGAAACTAAAACAGAATTAAAGATTCAGGACAACACATTTAAAATTTCTTTCACACCTTTTGAAGTGAAGTCTCTGAGAATTTCAGGAGAAAAAATTTCAGAGTGTGAATTGACGGAGTTTTGATATGAATTTTCAATTCTTTGATAATTTCGATTTACTTACTGACGGTGAAATCACTTTGAAAATTTCAGGTAAATATTTAGGTGATAAAGATTTATTACCTTTTTATTACTACGATATTTTTCTTAATGACCGATTTATTGGCAAAATAAGTATGCGGATAGGAAGTAATTTCAATTCATATTACAATGGGAATATCGGTTATGAAATTGAAGAAAAATTCAGGGGGAACAGCTATTCTTTCAAAGCATGTAAATTAGTTATTCCGATCGCAAAAGCCCATAGGATGAGTGAAATAATATTGTCTTGTGACGATGATAATATTGCTTCTTATAAAACAATTGAAAAACTTGGCAGCGAACTCATTGAAATTATCAAACCCCCTGAACAATATTTCGCTTACAGAACAAATATGAAAAAGCAAAGAATTTACAGACTACATATCTGAGGATTAATTATGACCAGAGAAACATTTAAAAAACTTGAAAATTATATGCTTGAATGCATGAAAGATTCTGCACATGACAGAGAACATGTTTATCGTGTTCTTTATTCAGCACTTGACATTGCAGAGCGTGAAGAAAATGTAGATTATGATGTTCTTGTTTCTGCATGTCTGCTCCACGATATCGCACGTGAGGAACAGAACAAAAATCCTCATCTTTGCCATGCAGAAGTTGGTGCAGAAAAAGCATATGGTTTTTTAGTTGAAAATAATTTTGATGTTTGTTTTTCAGAAAAAGTAAAACATTGCATCACCTCTCATCGTTTCAGGAAAAATAATGTTCCTGAAAGTATTGAGGCGAAAATTCTTTTTGATGCTGACAAAATTGATGTTGCAGGGACACTCGGTATTGCACGTACACTTGTATATCAGGGTGCAATGTGTGAGCCCTTGTATTCAGTAACGGATGACGGGAAAGTTTCTGACGGAACAGATGACAAAGTGCCTTCTTTCTTTCAGGAATATAAATTCAAACTTGAAAAAATCTATTCCCGATTCTATACACAAAGAGGAAAAGAAATTGCAGAAGAAAGAAGAAAAACTGCAGTTTCTTTTTACAACGATATGTTAAGAGAAGTAAGTTCAACTTACGAAAAAGGAACTGATTTATTAACCAAAATCATAAATGAATAGTGTAAATTATAAACAAAAAAACAGGTGTCACATGACGCCTGTTTTTGTATTCAGTATTTTATTTATCAGCATTATAAATACAGAATTCCTTTTCGCAGATTACAGTGTTTCTGTTTTGTCCTATTGGTGTAGGGCTGATAATCGCAATAAATGATTCATGAGTATTTTCAGTTTCAAGGTTGAAATTTTCTCTCAGCTTCACTCTTTCGTCAGCTGATGCCTGAGTATCGAATTTTTCAGCATCAATAGAAAATTTCTTTTCTGATTTTATGTTCCTTTTTTCCGGGTATTTGTTTACTGATTTTCTGAGTTCAACTTTTGGAATTTCTTCGCCACTGTATGCAGGAACACCAAAACCGATAATTACCATGTCTTCTGTTACAAAATTATATCTGGGTCGCACTTTCTTTGCAACACCTCTTGTGCCATTTACACTTACATTACCTTCAACAACTTCAACTGTGTTTTCATTGGCAGAAAGCACAAAACCTACATGAGTTGAACCTGAAGTGCTTCTTGAAGAATTATAGAAAACAAGGTCACCTTTTTTCGGAGTGTATGAACCATCATTTTCAAAAAATCTGCCCTGACTTTTCAATGCTGACATATAAATATAGCAATCTCCGTTGTAAGAAGATGTGCCTGTTATTGCTTCGGGAGAAATTCCCGCTTTTTTTGCACACCATACTACAAAATAGTTGCACCAACCTGTGTAACCGTTACCGAATTCTGCAGAATACTTGTTGTAGCCGTTTTCCTGAAGATAACCAACTTCATTCAGTGCAATATCAATAATTTTATCTCTTTCAGTATAAGTTGCACCTGCAAAAGGGAAAATAGCCACACTTGTCACAAGCACAAGAACAAAAGAAATAACTGCAATTCTAATTTTTTTAAGCTTATTCAAATAATCACCTTTTCAAAAATATAGTGTCACCTATTTTCACACTCGGATAGTATACCATATTAAAAGTCATGATTTGTTACACAATTGTAAACTTTGTAATTATTATGCAATCTATATGGATGATTATACCTGAAACACAACACAAAAAAACAGGAGAACACTTGGTTGAGTGTTCTCCCGTCGGTTATTAGTTTTGGAAATTTATTATTTTACCGAATAATGTCTGATATTTACAGAAATGAGTTTATCATAGTCTGCAATATGAATAAGAGAACCGTCTGCCATGGGGTATACCGTCAGACCCTCTGCTTCATGGTCGCGTCCGCTGACTGTTCTTTCAAAGAGAAGTTTAACTTCACCTGTTTTTACGTCAACTGTCTGAACCTGTTCTGTTGCAGAACCTTTAACATCATAGGACATATAAAGAAGACCATTATAATATTCTGCACCCTGAATTCTGTCAACAGGTTCTGAAAGCACGATTTTATGTGAGAATGTCATATCTTTCAGATTATATGCAAGAATGCAGTCTGTTTCGTGGAAAGGAGATGTGTAAAGATATCCGTTTTCAGCATCCACTGCACAATAGGGAATACCGTCATCAAGATATTCTGTTCCTAAATCATAATACACTCCTGTGTATGAAAGGTCTTCTGCGTTATAAATTGCAATAAGATTGTATGTATCTGATTCGTCTTCAAGTGCAGCGTAAATTTTTCCGTCGTAATAACTGATACCGCCGATATGGTCACTGCCGTATTTTTCTTTCAGTTCCTTAGGCACTGCAGTGTGGTCATAGGCTACTTTTTCAAATCCATCAACAGTCCATTTACCCATACCAACAAGGTCAAGTGCAGCAATTGAACCTGCTGTGTAATAGTATTCACCGTCAGTTGTAATGCCCTGGCTCATAAGAAGCGCTTCATCAAGAGTGAATTTGTCTGTTCTTATCAGCTCAGCATTAGGTGAACAGGTGATATCTCCACCGTTGATAAGACCTGAAAGAAGAATGATAAAGGCGCTGAACAAAGACCAACAAGGAAACATAAGAGATTTAAAAATTTTAACGATAAACATATTTTTACCTCCGATGTACATATGATGTTTTTAGTATAACATTTAAATTCCGATATTGCAATATTTTCATCAAAAAAGCCCTTCCGATATGGAAGGGTTTTCAGTTTGATTATTCTGCTTTTTTGTCGTCAACTACAAGTTCTTTCAGACTTGTTGCAAGACCTGCAAGTGACTGAATTTCCGAAGGAATAATAATTTTTGTTGCTTTACCGTCTGCTGCCTTTTCAAATGCTTCAAGGCTCTTGATTGCAATGTAGCCTTCTCCGGGATTTGACTTATTGATAAGTTCAATTGCCTGAGCATAAGCCTGCTGAACCTTGAGGATAGCCTCTGCTTCACCGTCTGCTTCACGGATTTTTGATTCTCTTACTGCTTCCGCATGAAGAATTGCAGCCGCTTTCTTTGCTTCAGCTTCAAGAATTTCTGAATCCTTAATGCCTTCTGCCACAAGCACACGACTTGCTTTTTCACCCTCTGCGCGGAGAATAGCTTCACGTCTTTCACGCTCTGCCTTCATCTGCTTTTCCATTGCTTCCTGAATTTCTCTGGGAGGAAGAATGTTTTTAAGTTCAACACGGTTAACCTTAATACCCCATGCATCAGTTGCTTCATCAAGAATACCTCTGATTTTTGCGTTGATTGTATCACGTGAAGTGAGAGTATGGTCAAGTTCAAGTTCACCGATAATGTTTCTCAGAGTTGTTGCCGTAAGATTTTCAATTGCAGAAAGTGGTCTTTCAACACCGTAAGTGTAAAGTTTGGGGTCTGTAATCTGATAGAAAACAACTGTGTCAATCTGCATTGTTACGTTATCTTTTGTGATAACAGGCTGAGGTGGAAAATCTACAACCTGTTCCTTGAGAGAAATAATTTTTGCAACTCTCTCAATAAAAGGAATTTTAACATGAAGACCTGTCTGCCATGTTTCACGGTATGCACCAAGTCTTTCCACAACATACGCCTTTGACTGAGGAACAATTTTGATATTGATAACAACAATCACAAGAATAAGAACTACTAAACCGATAAAAAACCAAATCATAATTTTCATCCTTTCTTAAGTTGGCCACTGTCGCCAACTTACACAGTAACTTCTGATTTTATTTTTTCTACAATTGCCTTTACGCCTTCAATTTTTTTGACGACTACTACTTCATCCGGCTCAATGATACTGTCATCCTCGCTTCGTGCCGTCCATGTTATACCGCCGATTTTTACCTGACCCTGACCTGCACGGTTATCAATTTTTTCGCACACAATCGCTTCCATGCCGATACATCTGTCAGCGTTTGTCGGGACTGCCCTCTTTTCGATTGCTTTTTTTACATAAGGTCTTGTAAGAACAAGTACAACAAGTGACACTGCAACAAAAATTATGCTCTGCCATATTGCATTTGCTCCTGCAAGGTTTGCAATCACCGCTGCAAGCGAACCCACGGCAAACCAAATCGTAACAAGCTGAACGGTTAATGCTTCAACTATTACGAGAATTACAGTCAATGCTGCCCAGAAATAAACCATTGGCAAGCACCTCCTTTTATGACTGTAATAATATTTTATCACTATTAATATTAAAATTCAATAGCTGCAGCATAATTAGAATATGCATATTCTGAAAAAATTTTCCTATACTTTATTTATGAAAATAATAAAGGAGATTTTTATATGTGCGGAATTACAGGGTACAACGGAAATAAATGTGCCAAAAATATACTTATTAACGGTTTAAAAACTTTAGAATACCGAGGTTATGATTCTTCAGGAATAGCTCTTATTAATGACATGGACATTTCGGTTTTTAAAAGCGAAGGTAAACTTGAAAATTTGATTCACAAAGCAGAAAAAATCAGCATTCTTTCTTCTGTAGGGATAGCTCACACAAGATGGGCTACACATGGTAAACCTGATGAAATAAATGCTCATCCTCATTCTTCATCCGACGGAATGTTCACTGTTGTTCATAACGGAATTATCGAAAATTTTCAGATTATCAGAACTGCTCTCGAAGAAAAAGGCGTGAATTTTATTTCGGAAACAGACACAGAAATTATTCCTCAACTTCTTTCTTATCATTATAACGGAAACATTCTCGATGCAATGAGCAAAACTTTCCTCAGTCTTGAAGGCTCTTTTGCCGTTGCAGTGCTGTGCCGTGACTGTCCTGATAAAATTTTCGCTGCAAGAAAATCAAGCCCTTTAGTTGTAGGTAAAGGAAAAGATGAAAACCTTATTGCATCTGATATTTCTGCATTCCTTGAATACGGAAAGGAAATTGCTTACCTTGAAGACGATGAATTCGCAGAAATAGGAAAAGATGAAATTATTTTTTACGATTTTGACCTTAATAAAACAGAAAAAACTTTCAAAAAAATTGACGCTGTTACAAATAAAAATACTAAAGGTGATTTTCCACACTTCATGCTGAAAGAAATTTTTGAACAACCTGAAAAAACAGAAAATCTTTTAAAAGACAAAGTAAAAAACAAAAAAGTTTTCCTTGATGAGTTAGCAGGACTTTCACTTGATCTGATAAAAGCAGAAAAAATATATATTGTTGCTTGTGGCTCTGCATACCATGCAGGTTTAGCAGGAAAATTTGCAATTGAAGAAATGTGCAGAATTCCTGTGGAAGTTGATATTGCCTCCGAATTCCGCTACAGAAATCCTCCTGTCAACGAAAACACTCCCGTCATAATTATTTCACAGAGTGGTGAAACAGCAGATTCAATTGCAGCAATGAGACTTGCAAACAGCAGAGGTGCTATGGTAATCGGCATTGTAAATTCTCTTCCATCTACAATCGGAAACGAATGTGACGTATGTTTCCCTACAAAAGCAGAAAAAGAAATCGCAGTTGCAACTACAAAGGGATATACAACTCAGGTGCTGAGTCTTTACCTTTTTGCACTTCATATTGCTGACCTGAAAAGGACTCTTCCTGACAAAGAAATTATATCTCTCACAGAAGAACTTTTAACAATTCCCGAAAAAATGAAAAAAATCCTCAATGACACTAAGTCCATTGAAGAAACTGCAAAAAAATATTCAGATTCTGATAATTTATTTTTCATCGGAAGAAATACAGATTATGCAACTGCAACAGAGGCTTCGCTGAAACTCAAAGAAATAAGTTATATAAACTGTTCAGCATTTCCTGCAGGTGAACTTAAACACGGCACAATTGCACTTATTGAAAAAGATACACCTGTTTTCGCAATATGTGCAAACGAAAGACTTTTCAAAAAAACAATGTCAAACATTGAAGAAGTTGTCTCCCGTGGTGCTGATGTTATATGTTTATCTCGTGAAAACAAAATTGATAAAGAAAAGTTTATAACAATTGAAATACCCGACACCCTTGACATTTTCCTTCCTATGCTTGAAATTATTCCCATGCAACTCTTTGCATATTACATCGCAAGAGAAAAAGGATGCAACATCGACATGCCGAAAAATCTTGCAAAGTCGGTGACGGTGGAATAAATAATAAAATTCAATTTAATAAATCCGGATAACAGATATCAACGTAGGGGACGGGTTCCCCGTCCCGAATAAGGTTTCGTCAAATTGTGCGGGAACCGAAACGACTCCCCTGCGATGTACCTATTGATATCATAAATTTTTCATAGGAGCCGGCAGCCTCGACGACCCGTTTGCAATCCCATAAAACCCTTTGGGACGATGTAAGCATCGTCCCCTACAAAATTAAAACGAACACATATATAAATTGTAATTTATATGTATCTTCGATGGACAATTCATGAATCACCCGCAAGATTTCATTATAATTTATTACGGGCAATTCGTGAATTGCCCCTATGAACGCTTAATCGGTGCGATATATAATAGCGTCGCAGACCCGAAATTATTCATCATTCATTATTCAATATTCATCTTTCATTAAAAAGAAAACCCCGTGTTATCACTTCTGACAACACGGGGTTTATTTTAGTTTGTTAACGTATCTTCAGACAACTCAGATGAGTTCGATGATGCACATTTCTGCTGCGTCACCGCGGCGAGGGCCTGTCTTGATAATACGGCAATAGCCGCCGTTTACTTCCTTATATTTAGGAGCAACTTCATCAAACAATTTCTTAGC
>JAZRNJ010000196.1:0-1733 GCA_045648125.1 Acutalibacteraceae bacterium | reverse complement strand
CATATATTTTTTTGTCGGCAACTGCTATTGATGAAGTTTGACCACATAATGCTATTTTATGAGTGTTTACTAAGTCTATAAATTTATCAGGTTCAAGTCGGAGGCCAAGCGGTCTTAGGAAGACAACCTTCCTGGTCAACTCCTTGGCTCACAGAACGACATGGCTACGTCCGACTTTCTTAAAGCATATATTTTTTTGTCGGCAACTGCTATTGATGAAGTTTGACCACATAATGCTATTTTATGAGTGTTTACTAAGTCTATAAATTTATCAGGTTCCATTTGTGTAGAAAATCCTGGAATAGACTCTAACTTATCTAAAGTTCCTCCTGTATGACCAAGACCTCTTCCTGACATTTTCGCAACTTTAACTCCACAAGCAGCAACTATGGGCACTACGGCAAGTGAAGTTTTATCCCCTACCCCACCTGTTGAATGTTTGTCAACTTTTATACCGTCAACAGAACTTAAATCCATTTTTTCACCTGATTCAGCCATTGACAAAGTAAGGTTAAGAGTTTCTTCTTCATCCATGCCTTGGAAATAAATTGCCATCATAAGTGCTGACACATGATAAAGTTCAATCGTTTTATCGGTAACGCCTTTTACAAAAAATTCAATTTCCTCTTTTGTCAACTTACCACCGTTACGCTTTTTAAAAATCAGATCGTACATTCTCATTTCATATCCACCTCTGAAAAAGAAAAAGGTAAAATTTCATCCAAAGTTTTTGTTATATATTCGTTTTCATTTTTTACAAAAATCACTTTGAAATCTTTGTCACAGAATTCTGCCATAACCTGTCTGCATGCACCGCAAGGAGGAAGAAAACTGTCACCACCTGCAACGGCAATGGCTGAAAATTTTCTCTTACCCTCGGAAATGGCTTTGAAGAAAGCTGTTCTTTCTGCACAGTTTGTAAGCCCGAAAGAAACATTTTCAACATTTACTCCCGTAAATATTTCGCCATCTTCACAAAGAAGTGCAGCACCTACTGAAAAACGAGAATAAGGAGAATAGGAATTTTTCTTTGCTTCAATTGCTTTTAAAACAAGTTCTTTTTCGTTCATAAAATCACTCCCTAAGAAAGAATAAATCGGTAGTGAAATACTACCGATTTTTTTGTCAGTCATTTACAAACTCTGCTTTTTCAATTTCAGTTTTAAGGTTTTCACATATTGCGTTAAAAATGTCCTTGCCGAGAATTATGAGTTCTTCATTCTCTTTATCAGAACAAAGTTTTGCAAACTGTTTACCCATACCTGAAGCCACATCTCCGCCTTTTCTCAGAACAAGATAATAATAAGTATAGGCATTTGTGATGTTGTCATAAAGGTCTTTATCAAGTTTTATCAATTCATCATAGAAAGCGTTTACAGTCATTGTAGAAACTGAATATTTTTCAAGAAGAACATGAATTTCTGCTTCAACGGTGAATGTTACAAGCATTCTTATCTGTTCAGAAATTTTTTCGTTATCTTTATATTCATCAATTCTTCTGAGAAGTTCATCTTCAAAACCCTCAAGAGCATAGGATTTACGTGCTACGGTTTCACCAAGTTCTTTTGCACGGTCCATATTACCGTTAGCACGTTGTTTTTTCATTATTTCAACAACGCGGATAAGAACATCCGCTTCATTTTCAATTTTCGGATTACCGAAAATTTTCATATCGTTATCATCAAAAGGGCACATAATCAATCTTCCTTTTTTGCTTCCTGTTCAGCTTTTTT
>JAZRNJ010000195.1:0-1926 GCA_045648125.1 Acutalibacteraceae bacterium | reverse complement strand
GTACTCCGCCTTTGAAAACCACCATACCTGCTACGTTATCTGCACCCGATGTATGGGATATATCGTAAGATTCGATGTAATCAGCACATGCAATACCAAGGAGTTTTGTCAGTTCTTCAAGTGACTCAACATCTCTGCCTTTTCTGCCCATAGACTGAGCAAGTTTTTCTGCGGCATTTGATTTGCACATCTCAACGAGTTTTGCATTTTCACCTATCTGAGGATGAACAATTGACACCTTTCTGCCACGCTTTTCTGTCAGCCATTCGCAGATAAGTTCTTCATCTTCCACTTCACCGTCAACAAGGATTTTCGGCGGAACTCTGTCACGGACAAGGTAATAAGAAAGTATGGATTCACTTCTGGTCATTGGTAAATCTTCTACGTCACTGAGAAAGAAGTGCTCAGCATCGCAAAGTTTGCCCATATCAAACCTGAGAACCATAAGGCAGGTTTTGTCCCCTGACTGAGAAATGGCAAAAACATCCTGTTCAGTCTTTCCGTCAGAAACAACCTTCTGCTTGTCGGTGATTCTTTTAACTGCCGCAATTCTGTCACGGAGTGCGGCTGCTTTCTCAAATTCAAGATTTTCAGAGGCTTTCATCATTTCCTCTTTCATCTCGTTTATTGCTTCGTCTGTCCCCTTTTTCATAAGAAAGTTAAGTGCATCTTCAACAGACTTCACATAGTCTTCACGGGAAATTTTCCCTGTACAGGGTGCAGAGCATTGATTTATATGGAAATTCAGACAAGGTCTTCCCTTACCGATATCACGTGGGAAAACTTTGTTACACTGAGGAAGCTTGAAAATTTTCTGCGCAGCATCAACGGCTTCTCTCACAATATAAGAGCTTGTATACGGTCCGATGTAGGTACTGCTGTCATCTGACTTCTGCATTGCAAACTGAATTCTGGGATAAGGCGAATCTGTGATCTTTACATAGTGGTATCCCTTGTCATCCTTGAGAAGGATATTGTACTTGGGCATATGCTGTTTGATAAGACTGCATTCAAGCACAAGCGCCTCAAACTCACTGTCGGTAATAATATAATCAAAATCATCAACGTGGCTGACCATTTTGATGACTTTCGTCTGCATATTGGTCTGGGATGCAAAATAGGAACTTACTCTGTTTTTCAGTTTCTTTGCCTTACCAACGTAAATAATTTCTTTATCTTTATTTTTCATAAGATAAACACCGGGTGACAAAGGAAGACTCATTGCCTTTTTACGGAGTTCTTTAATTTTATCGGTCACAAAATCACCTCCTGATAAGATAATACCAAAAAATCACATCTTTTTCAATTGATAAATTAAACTTTGTATTAAACAAAATAATCCTGTCAATAATATGCAGAGAAACGAAACATAAAGGATGTGATGCGTTTGGCAGGAATCACTTTAAAAAACATCAAAAAAATTTATGACAACAGTTACACTGCCGTACACGATTTTTCTCTTGAAATAAAAGACCGTGAATTTGTTATTCTCGTCGGACCCTCCGGTTGCGGAAAAAGTACAACTCTCAGGATGATTGCAGGGCTTGAAGATATTTCATCAGGTGAACTTTATATAGGTGACAGACTTGTAAATGAAGTCCCGCCAAAGGACAGGGACATTGCTATGGTTTTTCAGAACTATGCACTTTATCCCCATATGAGTGTATATAAAAATATGGCATTTGCCCTTGAAATGAGAAAGATGCCGAAAGATGAAATCAAAAAGAAAATAACGGAAACTGCGAAAAGTCTCGACATCACCGAACTTCTTGAGAGAAAACCGAAAGCCCTTTCAGGCGGTCAGCGACAGAGAGTTGCATTAGGACGTGCTATGGTGAGAGAGCCGTCAGTCTTTCTGCTTGACGAACCCCTTTCAAACCTTGATGCAAAATTGAGAACCCAGATGCGTGCAGAAATCAAGGAGCT
>JAZRNJ010000194.1:0-3135 GCA_045648125.1 Acutalibacteraceae bacterium | reverse complement strand
AAAAATATTTTATTCATTGTCAGCACCTCTCTTTTTTCATCAGAAATATTTTACAATCTTATGCTTCTGATGTCAAGTGAGAGTTGTCAGAACAGGCTGAAGCTGTTTGTTTTCAAGAGCTTTCATCATTGCGGGATAAATCTGCGAAAAATCAGCAACTATTGAATTAGGCTTATCATAAGGGTCATCCTGTCTCATAGGGATGAAATATATGTTTTTATAATTCATCAGGTTGCCGATATTTTTTGCCGCATTTCCCAAAGCATCGTTTGTTGAAACTCCGATAAGCACAGGACGTCCGTTTCTCAGATGTGCTTTTGCACCAAGAGTCACGGACGTATCTGCAATACCGTTTGAAAGCTTTGCAAGAGTATTGCCTGTACACGGTGCAATAATAAGAATATCAAGGATTTTCTTCGGCCCAATTGGCTCTGCATCTTTGACGGTCGCAATAATTTCCTTTGAACATATCTCTTCAATTTCCTTTACAAAATCTTCGCTTTTTCCGAAACGTGTATCTGTAGAATAAGCAATTTCACTCATTATGGGGTATATTTCCACACCCTTCTCTTTCAGGCTTTTCATCTGAGGTATTACCTTCGAAAATGTACAGAAGGAGCCACAAAGTGCAAAACCTGCTTTAATATCGGTCATTTAAGCCTTCCTCCCTTACAATGTTACATATTGTATCTGCGATGAAAACACCTGCCGACTTTGCCACATATTTTCCGGGCAGAGATGATGCAACTATCACCTTTCTTTTCTGAGCTTCTGCACTTGTAATATCTATTCCGTAAGGCTTTGAAGCAACCTCTAAAAAGACGCAATCGGTTCTGAATTTCCCTAAAAGATTTGCACCTATTACCGTTTCAGGCACAGTATTTATTACAAAATCGAAATTTTCTGCCTGTTCTCTGATTTGCGAAAAAGAAATTGCTTTCATGTTTCGTGAAAGTATACGTGCTCTGTCTTTTTCTTTCCTTGCTGCTACAGTTACTGAGACAAAATTCCTTGAAAGAATATCAGCCACTGCCTCACCTGTTCTGCCGTAACCTGTTACAAGAACATTCAGATTTCTGAGTGTCACATTACTGTTGACTAAAACAAGTTCAAGAACGCCCTCTGCAGTAAGATATGCATTGAGAAAAGCAAGTTCCTCACGGCTGTAGTAATCAAAATTCAGCAATTCTGCCTCATTTACGGCATCAATAAAAATTTCATCTGCCATAGAAGAAAAAACATAACCACCCTTTTTTACAAATGAAAGAATATTTTCAAGCCGTGTGTCATATTCACAATTCACCCTTGAAAATTTTATCCCCGGTAATGCAAAAACAACACCGTCAAACTGTCTTTCCATGTCATTCACAGACATATTAGGCTTGTAAAACTCACAGAGAAAACCCTTTTCTCTCAGACGCTCTGACATATATTCCTGCCTTTTATCGGCTTTTATTATAAGAAGTTTCATAGTTTTCACCGCTTTCTCAGGCAGACGGAAATCGAACCCATCACGCCTGACAAATGATAATTTTCCGTCTGACTTGTCTCATCACTTGAAATACGGCAGTATTACTGCGTTCTTCGACCACGTCAGAACAAAAAAATTCTCTATTTGGCAGGTCGCAGAGTTTCTGCCGTCGAATTTTTTCGTGCGGCAAAGTACGAATTTGCAGGAAAGCTGACGCTTTTCAAAAATGAGTGCGAAGCCGCACTGGATAAGGCGACGAGCGAAACCGTAATGTGTTCGACTCCCGTCTGCCTAAAATATAATATGTATTTCCGTCACACTCTGTGAAAGCCATTACTAAAATATGATTATTTTTTTACATAAAAGTGTTTATTTTTTCTTTTAAATGTAATATAATAAATAAAATACAGTAAAATTACTGAAAGGTGTGTTTTCTGTGTCGGACATCGAAATACTTTTAAGTAAAGTAAAAAAAATTCATTTCATCGGCATCGGCGGCTCAGGTATGTGTCCCCTTGCTGAAATTCTTCACACAAAAGGATATGAGCTTTCAGGTTCTGACAACAACGAAAGTGATATTCTTGAGCGTATAAGAAAACTCGGAATAAAAGTTATCCTCGGTCAGAAGGCCGAGAACATTGAAGGGGCTGAAATGATTGTCTATTCTGCGGCAATTATGGAAGATAACCCTGAACTTGTTGCAGCATTAAATTCTGATATACCTACTTTCAAACGTTCAGAACTTCTTGGTGCTATTACAAATATGTATAATAACTGCATGTGCGTATGCGGTACTCACGGCAAAACAACAGTGACATCAATGCTCACACAAATTCTTGTGGCTTCAAAGAAAGACCCTTCTGCCGTAATCGGAGGAAAACTTCCTCTGACTGACAGTTACGGTCTTGCAGGTAACAGTGAACACATGGTTTGTGAGGCTTGTGAATTCAAGGACACATTCCTTGACCTTTACCCTGATACTGCAGTAATTCTCAATATTGATGCCGATCACCTTGACTATTTCGGTACACTTGAAAATATTATAAAATCATTCAACAAATTCTCTCTCAAAGCAACAAAATCAATCATTTTCAACGGTGATGATGAAAACACTCTCAAGGCTATTGAGGGAATTGACGGCAAAGAAATGATTTCTTTCGGTTTCAGAAATACAAACACCTTCTATGCAGATAACGTAACTGCAGACGGTGCATTCTACAGTTTTGATGTTTGCAAAAACGGTAAAATTTTAGGCAGAGTAAAACTCTCAATTCCCGGCAAACACAATGTTATAAATGCTCTTTCGGCAATTGTTGCTGCAATTCACAGCGGTGTTACAATTGACGAATGTATTTTCGGAATTGAAAGTTTCAGAGGTGCAGGCAGAAGATTTGAAATCCTCGGCAAATATGCAGGAATTACTGTTGCTGATGACTATGCTCATCATCCTACAGAACTTGAAGTTACTCTTGATTCTGCAATGAAAATGGGTTACAAGAAAGTATGGGCAATATTCCAGCCTTTCACATATTCAAGAACTAAAAACCATTTTGATGATTTTGCCCGTGTACTGAGTATCCCCGACAAATGCGTAATGAGTGAAATTATGGGTTCTCGTGAAATCAACACTTACGGAATTTATACTTCTCAACTTGCAGAAAAAA
>JAZRNJ010000193.1:0-9445 GCA_045648125.1 Acutalibacteraceae bacterium | reverse complement strand
CCAAAAATCATCTCTATAAAAAATCTTCGACCAAAAAGTTTAAGATTTTTATTGGATTTTTGGTGGCTGAGTGTTTGAAAGGCTGACGCCTTTCAAACACGAAACGCCGAAAAGACTTAAAAAGATCAACTTTTTGGCGTGTTCGGATTATTCGTGCTACCCTATTTCAAGAAACCTTTTATAATAATTTCTTCTGCTTCTTCTTCGCTCATACCGAAAGTCTGAAGCTTGATTAACTGGTCGTTATTAATTCTGCCGATTGCAGCCTCATGAACTATCTGAGCATCATAATGATTTGCTGCAATTTCGGGAATTGAACGGATACGTGCATTATCCATAATGATTGAGTCACACTGAACGTGTGCTCTGCAGGCTGCATTACCTACGGCTCTGGGATAGAAAACCTGTTCTGACTCATCTTTTGCAACAGAACGTGAAATAATCTGTGCACTTGCATTTTTTCCGTCAAGGTTAATCACCATGTTTGAATGTGCAACCTGCTTACCGTGAGTCATAAGTTTTTCTGTCATGAGAAGTTTTGCTCCTGCTTTCAGACGGGCATTTGTTTCTCTGAGAGTTGAATCAACACCCTTAATCTGCACAGTTTCCATTTCACAATAAGAGTTTTCATCCATTTCAATTTCAGTTGTGGGGTTAAGGACTCTTTCACCTGTACCCTCACCCTGACCGTAATGTTTTTCTACATATTTTATTCTTGCATTCTTTCCGATATGGAAAGTGTGAATACCGTCATGTTCACTTTTTTCCGAACCTGAATTGTGAATACCGCAACCTGCGACAATAAGAACATCACAGTCTTCTTCAATGTAAAAATCGTTATATGTCACGTCATTAACGCCGCTTTCAGTAACAATTACAGGAATATGAACGCTTTCATTTTTTGTACCCGCTTTGACAATAATATCAATTCCCGGTTTATCTTTTTTCGGCTCAATGATAATATTCTTAGTTGACTGACGTGCCATTCCTTCACCGTTTTTTCTGATGTTGAACGCACCCATGGGCACTTCATGCAAGTCTGCAACAGCAGTGAGCAAGTCTTTATCTATTTTATTTTCAAGCATAAAATCAGTCCTTCCTTTCATTTCTGAAATTACATGCGCCGTCAAATTCACCTAAAAGTTTGGGGAACACTTCATCACGGCTGCCCTCTTCACGGATTTTTCCGTTTGCAATAACAATAATTCTGTCAGCAACGGACATAATTCTTTCCTGATGAGAAATAAGAACGATTGACTGATTTCTCTTATTCTTCATAACCTTGAAAGTTTCAACAAGCATTGTGAAACTCCAAAGGTCAATACCTGCCTCAGGTTCATCAAAAATCGCAAGGGAAAGTTCACGTGCCATAATTGAAGCAATTTCAACACGTTTAACTTCACCGCCTGAAAGAGAAGTATCAACTTCACGGTTAAGATATTCTTTTGAGCAAAGACCTACATTTGTAAGGTAAGAACAGCAAAGGTCTTCAGGAAGTTCACTTCCGTGAGCAAGAGAGAGAAGTCTTCTTACTGTAATACCCTTGAATCTGGGAGGCTGCTGAAAAGCGTAACCTATACCCAGCTTTGCTCTATCTGTAATTGACATGTCGGTAATATCCTGTCCGTTAAAGAGAATCTGACCTGAAGTAGGCTTTTCTATACCCATAATAAGTTTTGCAAGGGTTGATTTACCGCCACCGTTAGGTCCTGTAATAACAACAAATTCTCCGTCATTTATTGTAAGACTTACGTTGTCTATAATTTCAAGAATTCCTTTTTGTCCTTCAACTTTAAAGGACACATTTTTCAGTTCAAGCATTTTTATCATTCCTTAATCTTTATACCTTGGCGTTAACAAAATAAGCAACACCTGAATTTGTAACATAAAAGTTTTCTAATCTGTCAGAGGCAAGATAGCCGTCTGCATAATAATAAAGGGGACAAATAACCCAGTCATTCATCAGAATTTTTTCTGCTTTATGGGCATGGGTGTTTCTCGCATCACCCTGAGTATTCGTCATCTTTGAAAAGAGATTATCGTATTCTTTGTTTTTCCAGCCACAGAAATTTTCTTTTGACGTAAACTTTTCAAGCATGAAACCTACATCATTGTAGGGAGACATAAGACCGCCTTTTGCAATGGTGAAGTCACCGTCATTTCGCATTTCCTCAAGCTTTGACCAACTGACACTTTTGAGCATACAGTTAATACCTAAATTCTCTTTCCACATTTCACACAGAATTTCTGCTGTTTCACGGCTGAAAGTATTGTCATTGAAAAGATATTCAAACTGTGGAAAACCTTTTCCGTTTTCATATCCCGCCTCTGCAAGAAGAACCTTTGCTTTTCTGATATTTCCGTCAGTTTCATCAGCACTGAAATATGCTTCTCCCGATTGTCTGAACTGTGAAAACGCATCGGAGATAAGACCTGACGCTGCAATTCCACGGGTTTTTGCAGTCTTTTTAATAAGTTCTTCTCTGTCAATTGCAAGGGTAAGAGCCTGTCTTACACGCACATCATCAAAGGGAGCTTTGTTTACATTGAAATAAAGGAAATATGCTCCTGTATTTTCATAGGAAGTATAATTTTTATTCTTTGAAGTTTTAACAAGTTTATCCTCGGGAAGAACTCCTGTGAAAAGAACTTTACCCTTATTGAACATGATTCTTGCTTCGTCACCGTCAGATACAAAATAAAACTTCATACTTTTGAGAGAAACATTTTCTTTGTCTCTGTAATGTTCATTGGGAACAAGGTCAAGATAACTGCCACCTGTCCATGAAAGAAGTCTGAATGCACCGTTCGAGACAAATTTTTCAGGGTCGGTACTCCATATTCTGGTAAAAGGTTTTACTGCATTTTCACAAAGAGGCATAAAACCTACACTTGCACATTTATAAAGGAAAGACGGGTCTTTTGTTTTCAGTTTCACAACAAGAGTACGTGAATCTGCAGCTTTCACCCACAAGTCAGCCATGTCCATTGTGATGTAGTTGCCTTCTTCATCTTTCAGCCCGTCTTGTTCTTTTTCAAAATCTTCAAGAACTTTATCATAACCCACAATATTTTCAAACATATAGGAATATGAGGAAGAGTTGTATGGGTTAGCCGTTCTTCGCCATGCGTAAACAAAGTCTGAAGCCTGCACTGCCGTACCGTCACTCCATAAAGAATGAGGAGAAATTGTAAAGGTATATACAAGTCCGTCTTCACTGACAGTATAATCACTTGCTGCAGCTTTCACTGCATTGCCTTTTTCGTCAATTTTCATAAGTCCCTCAAAACAATTGACAAGCACGGTTTCCGTTGAAATATCTTCACAGAAAGTGGGGTCAAGTTTTTCAGGCTCAGAAGAAATCGCAGCAGTAACACGGTCGTTACCGTCTATGTGAAGCATAAATGCAGAAAAAGCAGAAAATAACGCAACACCGAGAACAATTGCAGCCGTTATAACAACTATTCTGAAACGCTTGTTTTTCTCTAAAAGCAATTTGAATTTATTGAATTTTTTTGATTTTTCACTCATAAAAATTCCTCTAAAGCATTAAAAAAGCAAATTTTTTGCCAATTATATTTCACTATATATGATAACAAATTTTGTTAGAAAAGGCAACCTCTAAAACTAAATTATTTAACATTTTTATGTTTATTTTTCGGTTTTCAGGAAAAAACATACTCAGGAAGTGATAAGTATGTCAACAAACAAAAAAGATTACGATAAAATGACAAAAAAAGCATCCCCTCCATCACCTGTACTCAAAAATTGCCTCAACGCTTTCTGGATGGGAGGACTTGTCTGTGTGATAGGTGAATGTTTCAGGATGCTTTATCAATATTTAAAATTTAACGAAGATGAAACCAAAGCAGCAGTAACAGTAACACTTATTGTGATTACTGCAATTCTCACCGGAATAGGTGTTTTTGACAAAATCGCAAAAGTTGCAGGTGCAGGTACAATTGTACCTATCACAGGTTTTGCAAACTCTGTTGTTTCTCCTGCCATGGAATTCAAAACAGAAGGAAGTATCCTTGGCACAGCAGCAAATATTTTCAAACTTGCAGGACCTGTGATTCTCTACTCAACGGCTGCAGCCTTTGTATATGGAGTGATTTATTTTTTCAGCAGATAATAAAAACAGCTGACAAAACATTATTACATCACTTCTATTCCTTCGGGAACATTGTATTTTACAGACTGTACACCGTCTGTATATTTCACTTCAACTGAAATTCTGCCATGTTTTGTGACAATGCTTCCCTTGGCATTAAGAGTGGGGATTTTCGCAGGGGAAATGATTACCTTTTCAAAACCGTAAGAATTTTCAGGCTGTCTGATACCGAGAATATATTTGAAAAGATATTCGCACACTGCACCGAACATGGGATGTGAGTGTGAATCGCAACCGTCCCAGTTTTCCCACAGAGTTGTAGCACCCTGCTTTTTCATGTTGTAGAATGAAATTTCGCCCTCGTTTGTCATAAGACGGAGGCTAAGTTCACCGTAACCTTTTTCAAAAAGAACTCTTGTGACTAAATCCGTACCGAAAATACCTGTGTCATAAGTGCCGATGCTTTCGTATTTCTTTACAAGATTTTCAAGTGTTCTTTCGTCACCCATGTTAATATCTACTGCATAGGCATCTGTGCCCTGAATACCACCGAGGAATGAGCCTGTTTCCTCATCAAAAAACTCATTCATAAATGCGTTCTGAACAAAAATGAGTTTTTCTTCAAGGACAGGAATATCTTCATTTCTGCCAAGCTCTTCTGCAATTTCAATTGCAATAAGGAGAGTTTTTATCATGTAATATGTGTTGACAAAAGGTTCGGGGATAAGGTTTTTGTTTTCAGGTGCACACCAGTCACCAAGACACCAGCCACCTTCTTCTTCACGCACAACAATTCCGTTATCGGAATGTTTTTCCATATAGTCAATGTATGCAAGAATTGCGGGATAATATTTTTCAATAAGCTCTTTATCTTTATAAAATCTGTAGAAGTGGTAAGGCACAATTGCAATTGCACCGCCCCAACCTCCGGGACCGCCACCACCACCGTAGAAAGGTGCTGTGTGCTGAACGTGACCATTATAGATATCCTGACTATCAGCCACATCCTGAATCCATTTTCTGTAAAGGTCTTCAGCATCGTACATTGTCATTGCAGCAGCAGAGCAAAGCTGACCGTCGCCTGTATAGCCAAGCCTTTCTCTGTGAGGACAGTCTGAGGGTACAAAGGAATGAATGTTGTTGCTCTGAGTTGATGCATAGGCTTCAAAAAGCCAGTTGAGAGTTTCGTTATCTGATGAAAATTCTGATGTGAGAGGCACATCGGAATTCACAACATCAAAGCGTATAAGCTCTGCGTTACCCTCAATTTCAATGAGTCTTCCTGCTCTCCATGTGAAAGTTGTTGTCATGGGACAGTTGTTTTTGCCGTTAATGAAAGTATCACACTGAAGTCGCCAGTCACCACCGGTTGTTCTCAGGTACATTTCGTTGTTCTCATCAAGAATTTCGCAGTATTTTACAATTGCTTTTTCGCCCATTTCAGCGTCATCATTGAACTTGATAATTGGTAAACCCGAAACATTCTTTCCGATATCGTACATTTTTTTGCCGTCTTTTTCAAAAAGAAGTGTGGGATTGAGAGAGTATTTTACAGAGTCACCTGCGAAATATTGCTTTTCAAGAACTGTAAGGGGCTTTTCTTTTCTTATTGGAGAAAGCCATGAAGTGTCATCGAAATCTGTTTCAAAAATATTTTCGTCAAACAAAGCGCCATTCACAGTTTCATTGAGATAAAGACTTGCTTTTTCAATATGGCTTTGTTTCCATTTTTCACTGCCATCTGACAGGATTATTTCTTCATTGCCGTTTTCGTCAGCAAGAGTAATTTTAAAACAATATTTTATCTGACCGTAGGGCTGCATGTTCTCTGCTTTCTGTTCATACTGACCGTACCAACCATTACCGATATGAAGTGAGAATACGTTTTTGCCGTCAGTAATCAAATCAGAAATATCATATTCAAGGAAATAACATCTGTGAGTCATTATGTCTTTAATGGGATAAGATGCACCTGAATAATCACGTTTTTCATAGTTTGTCCATGCAGGGATAAACTTATATTCCGTAAGTTTCTTTCCGTTGAAATAAGGCTCACAGAAACCAAGAGACACAAACTGAACTTTTGCATTTTTAATATTTTTACAATTAAAAGTTTTTCTCATAACTGCGGCTTCTGTGTTTTCTTCAAAACCGAACCAACCACAGTCATCAAACACAAGGTCATAAACCATAGGGATGTAACTGAATTCTCCGTTACTTCTTTTAACACCGTCAACTGCAAAGCCTTGTTTTTCATAGAAAGGCACTGCGTGAAGCTGTGCATTGATTGTGATTTTTTCCACATTCAATTCTTTTGCTTTTTTCACCATTTCTTCTATGAGGATTTTTCCCATACCTTTTCCTCGTTCATTTTTATCTATTGCAATATGTCCGAAATGAACGCTTTTTTCATCGGTCAGATAAATCCTTCCAGTACCTGCAGGAAGAGAATTTTGGGTAATGAGAAGATGAAGTGAGTTTTTATCAAGAGAGTCAAACTCAGTTTCTTCTGTTATATTCTGTTCAAGACAGAAAACATCTTTTCTCAGTTTGTGACAAAGAGAAAGGTCATCTTCACCTGTTAACCATTTTATATCAATCATAAAAACACCTCTTTTTTTAAATGCAAAATACAAAGTGCAGAATGCAAAATATAATTTGTCATTCTATTAATTTTCACATCGTAGGGGAGGCGTTTCGCCTCCCGCAAGGTTTCATAAAATTTTATTCGGGACGGGAAACCCGTCCCCTACGGTGTAGTCATTGGTTTCATTATATAATAGCGTCGCAGACCCGACATTTTGCACTTTGCATTCTTTTAAAAATTGTATCATATATTTTATAAAATTAGAAGACAAATTGATAAAATTTTGCATTAATATTTTTATCGTCTCTGCACAAATTAATTGTGCAACAGACAGTTGTTTTCCGTACTGTCAAACGGAAAGGTTCTGGTAGGATGCAGAAATTTATAAAGTCTCTCAGTTTATGTCTTATGATGTTTTCTGTTGTTATTTTTTCCGTTGCAGGTTATGCAGAAGTAAGAATACCTGACGAAATAACAACTTACGAAGAAAGAGTCCTCAGTTCTTCCGGTGTCTTTCATTTTGAAACATCAGCAGAGGCAGAAAGCAATGAGACTTCTGTGGCAGAAAATTACGAACTGAATGTCAGCCTTTTTAAAATTATACCTCTGAGAAAAACAAAGGTTCATGTGGGCAACAGACGTTATGTAAGTCTCGGAGGAGAAGTAATCGGACTGAAAATGTATTCAAGAGGAGTGTTGGTGATTTCTACAGAAGATATCCTCACAGATGAAGGCAAAATTAATCCCGGTAAAAAAGCAGGAATTAAATCAGGGGATATTATCAAGGAAATAAACGGAACGAAAATAAATTCCAACAAAGAAATTTCACAGATTTGTAAAAAGAGTAACGGTAAAGAACTCAGAGTTACAATACAACGAAATTCAGAAAAACTGACATTAACTCTTACTACCGTAAAAGAGAAATCAAGCGGTATTTTTAAGGCAGGGTTATGGGTGCGTGACAGCACTGCAGGTATCGGCACAATGACCTTTTATGACAGCCAAACGGGAATTTTTGCATCTCTGGGACATGCTGTTTGCGATGGAGATACAGGCATAGTTCTGCCCCTTAGTGAAGGTGAAGCTGTGGGTGCAAAAATTCTCGGCTGTTCACGGGGGACAAAAACTGAAGCAGGTGAACTTTCCGGTGCTTTTACAGCAAAACGGATCGGCCAATTGTATAAAAATAATGAGTGTGGTGTTTACGGAAAAATTGATATTCCTGACATAAATACTGAAGTTCTTCCTGTTGCTACAGCAGGAGAAGTGAAAACGGGTAAAGCACAGATTCTGTGCACCGTGGATGAAAGAGGAAAGCAGTATTACGATGTGGAAATAACAAAAATCCTTGACACACACTCAGAAGAGAAAAACATGACTGTTAAAATTACCGATGAAGAGTTGCTCGAAATCACCGGAGGTATAGTTCAGGGGATGAGCGGAACACCGCTTATACAAAACGGAATGCTTGTAGGCGCTATAACCCACGTTTTTGTAGGTACACCCAAAGAGGGATATGCAATTTTTGCGGAAAACATGCTGACTGTTGCAGATGAACTGACGGCAAATACACAAAAATCTGTTTCCTGATTTTTACAATAATTTGTCCTCAATATAAAAACCGTTCCGGACACTTATAAATCCGGAACGGTTTTTGTTTAAAATACTTCTTTAATTGTTTCGTTCAGTTCTGCTGACTTGAAAATGTTTTCAATGAGTTTTATAAGTCTTCTCTGCTGAGCGTGTGTAACAATCTGTGTATCTTTTCCTTTGAGTACATCAACAATATTGTCGTAATATTCTGCCCAGTTACCTTCTGCAGGAACTGTGGGATATTCGTCAATACTGTCATCAGTTCTCGGCGCCATTGTTTTAGTGAGACCTACACCTGCAACAACGGGAACAGCATCCTTGTTTTCCCAGTCTGTAACCATACAGATTTTGCCGTTTCCTTCCCAATCGTCAATTCGTGCAGAGCCGTTTTCACCAAGCACATACCACAGAGGAAGTTCGATAAAATTGTTTGTTGAGACTTCAATTATCCACTCAACATTGTTATCAAACTTTATAAGTGCAGTAAACCCATCATCTACTTCATCATTGGTGACATGAGTGAGTGTTGCATAGATAGAAATAATCTTATGCCCTGCCATCATTGTCAGCATCTGGTCAAGAAGATGCACACCCCAGTCGTAAACCATACCACCACCGGGCTGTCTGTTTCTCCAGTCACCGGGAACGCCACGTGAACCGTGAACTCTGTGCTCGATGCGAAAAACTTTTCCTAACTTATTTTCATCGTAAATTTTCTTTACGGTAAGGTAGCAGGGGTCCCAACGTCTGTTCTGATGAACGGTGAAAAGTTTACCTGTTCTTTCGGAACATTTTATCATTTCATCAAGTTCTTCTGAGGACATGGTAACAGGTTTTTCAGAAATAACTGCTTTACCTGCTTCCATCGCACGTATTGCATAGTCCTTATGGAATTCATTAGGCGTTGCAATTGTGATAAAATCTATTCTTTCGTCATTCAGAAGTTCTTCTGCGCTTGAAAAAGCGTGAAGTCCCTTACTTTCTGCAATTTTATTTCTTTCGGGATTGATGTCGTATTCACCGATAATTTCAACGTCATCACGAAGACTCAGTTTTTCAAAATGGTAGTTACCCATTCCGCCGTAGCCGATTAAACCCCAACCAAACTTTTTGCCTACCATTATTCAAACACCTCCGTGAGGGTCATACC
>JAZRNJ010000192.1:0-6576 GCA_045648125.1 Acutalibacteraceae bacterium | reverse complement strand
GGGAGGTGTCAAAATCTATGATTTTGACGGAGGGGATTTTTCGTTGAAAATTATAATTTTCTATTGCATAAAAATTTCCAATATGATAGAATAAACTTGCCACGTGTATATCAGGCGTTAAAATTAAATCGGAAAGAACGTGGCAGTAAACGGAGCTGTGCGTTATCAGGTGCGTAGCTTCGGCTACGCATTTTTGCTTTACAGGAGGAAGTAAAATGAAAAATACAACAAAAAAATTGTTATCCCTGTTCCTTGTAATGACAATGACCTTGGGCATTGCACCATTGTCAGGCTTTGTGGGACTTGAATTCCCTGAAATCAATTTCGGAATCAAAGCCGAAGCAGAAGAATTAACAGAAGGAATTTATATTTACACCGTTAAAGACGGTGAAGCAATTATCACCGATTGTGATGAATCTGTAAGCGGTGACATTGTAATTCCGTCAACCCTCGGAGGTTATCCTGTTATAGGTATAGATAATTTTGCGTTTGCGTATTGTGACAGCCTTACAACAGTAAAAATCCCGGGTAGTGTAACAGGTATAGGTAATTTGGTCTTTGCAGATTGCGAAAAGCTTGAATCAATTAATGTTGATGAAAATAATGTATATTACAGCAGTGATGAAAAGGGCGTTTTGTTTAATAAGGATAAGACAATTCTTATTCAATGCCCCAGTGGTATAATAGGAGAGTATGTAATTCCCGATAGTGTAACAACCATAAGTCGCTCTGCTTTTTACGAATGTAATAGACTTACAGTTGCAAAAATTCCGGATAATGTAACAAATATAGGTAGTTTGGCGTTTGCATTTTGTGATAGCCTTGACTCAATTAATGTTGATGAAAATAATGTATATTACAGTAGTGATGAATATGGAGTTTTATTTGACAAGGATAAAATAAACCTTATTCAGTGTCCCAGTGGCAAATCAGGTGATTATACAGTTCCTGATAGTGTGGTAAGCATAGGTTATTACGCATTTTATGGTTGTGCCAGACTTGCAACAGTAACAATCCCAGACAGCGTAATAGAAATAGAAACTGTTGCCTTTTACGATTGCACCAACCTTACCGACGTTTATTACAACGGTACGGAAGAGGAATGGAACGAAATTTCAATTAGTTCAGGTAACGAAGATTTGCTCAACGCAACAATCCATTTCTTTGGTGAAGAATGTGAACACATACCAGGTGAAGCAGTTAAAGAAAATATAGTTGAACCTACAGAAGACACAGACGGTTATTACGATTTGGTAGTTTACTGTACAGTTTGTGGTGAAGAACTCAGCCGTAAAAGAATAGTACTCCACCATGACTTTGTTACAGTTTCAGGTACGGTAACAAGCTTTGGTGCACAAAACGAAATCACAATCAACTTCTTTGCAGAAGGTTCAGATGAAATTGCTTACTCAACAACTGTTACCGGTTCGGAATATGCAATTGATGGAGTTCTTCACGGTACTTACACAGTAGAGGTTTCAAAAGCAAATCACGCAACACGCACATACACAGTTGTAGTTGGCAATGAAGATATTACTCAGAACTTTGTAATCAACGTTTTAGGTGATGTCAACGCTGACGGTATTGTTGATATCATTGACGTATCAAAACAAAATGCTCATGCCAAATTGGTCGAATGTATTGATGGATATGCTCTTGCTTGTGCTGATATAAACGGTGATACCAAAGTTAACACAGTTGACATTGCGCGTGGTCATGCTCACGTAAAAGGTGCTTTACTTCTTCATGATGTCAGGGAAATTTCTCAGGGTACAAGCATGGTTTCAGATGTAATTGTAACCGTCACTCCTGACAGAACCTTCGCATCAGCAGGTGAGACGATTACATATACAGTTAAACTCAGCTTTACAGACCCGATCACATCTTTCCAGATGGAGCTTGTTATGCCCGAATGTCTTACTTATGTAGATGGCTCAGGTTTAGGTTATTACTATGATGAATATGGTAATATATACGAGGAAGACACATACTTGCGTGATGCAGAAGCTGCAATTAGGTTCGACGACTTAAGTTGGACTGAATGGTCAAATAGAACAGATGCATCTCAGGGTGCTTGTATGATTTCAGGCTTTGGTCGGAATCCTGTATCAAGCGCTGAGGATGTTATACTTGCAAAATTCAAGGTGGTTGCTGACGTTGACTGTGGCCGGACAACTAATTTGGTAACTCTTGATAACGTTGTTTTCGGTGATGGCGATTATCGTGCGATTTCTGCTGATAACATTCTTCTTCCCGGAGAAGAAGTCGGTGGCAATACACATGTTTGTGCAGAAAATCTTAAGAAAATCGAAGGTTTAGAACCTGATTGTTACAATGATGGAGTAAAAACTCACTATGAATGTATTTGTACCAGACTTTATCTTGATGAAACTGCTGAAACAAAAACAACACGAAAAGATGTTATTCTTCCTTCACCCGGTCACATACCAGCTGAAGCCGTTGAAGAAAACAGAGTAGAACCCACTGCAGAAGAAGACGGTTATTACGATCTGGTAGTTTACTGTACAGTTTGTGGTGAAGAACTCAGCCGTAAAAGAATAGTACTCCACCATAATTTTGTTACAGTTTCAGGTACAGTAACAAGCCATGGTTCAGAAGATGATGTTACAGTCAACTTCTTTGCAGAAGGTTCAGATGAAATTGCTTACTCAACAACTGTTACAGGTTCAGGCGAGCAGGAGTATGCAATTGATGAAGTGCTCCCCGGTACTTACACAGTAGAGGTTTCAAAGGCAAATCACATAACACGCACATACACAGTTGTGGTTGGCGATGAAGATATTACTCAGGATTTTGTAATAAACCTTAGTGGTGACATGAACGGTGACGGTAAAGTCAATGCAATTGATGTTGCCCGTGCAAATGCTCATGCAAAGGGTACAAAAGCTCTTACGGGATATGAATTTATCTGTGTTGATATAAACGGCGACGGTAAAGTCAATGCAATTGATGTTGCACTTATCAACGCTCACGCAAAAGGTGTAAGATCACTCTGGTAAAATTCAATATTTAATTTTGACAGTTCCCTTGAAAAAGGGGGCTGTCAATTTTTTTGATAAATAACGATATATACAGACAAATTGCGATAAAATTATTGCACTTGACGTTAATTTGGTGTATAATTATTCTGTATAATTGGGGGTGGTATGTGTGGAAAAAGATATGAAGGATTTTTTATCTGTTCTGAAAAGGGCAATTCATGGTAAAAATTCAGAAAATTTCCCCACAGATGCAGACCCTGAAAAACTTGTACAGATTGCAAAATTGCACAAAGTTCTGCCTCTTATTGTTCAAAACGAAAAGAGCACGGCAGAGTTTTGTTCCCATACTGTTTTTGCTTCTGCAGGCAGATTTGCTTTGTCTTCTGCAGTGGCACAGATAAAGAGAACGGAAAACTTCAAAGTTCTCTACCGTAAAATGAACGAAAACGGTATTTTCCCCATTGTGATGAAAGGTCTTGTCTGCAGAATTCTTTACGGTGAATTGGGTGATTACAGGGTGTCAGCGGACGAAGACATTCTCGTAAAAAAAGAGGATTTCAAAAAAATTGATAACTTTCTCAGAAGTGAGGGATTTCGTCCTGATAAAGACAATTTATCTGACAATGAACTGAATCTGATTCAGGAAGTTACATATACTTCCTCAGACAACAGTTTAAGGCTTGAAGTTCATCTCAATCCTTTTGGGAAAGATGACGCATTCAGAAGAAAAATGAATGAGTTTTTTGAGGATGTTTTTGATTCTTTCCGTGAAGAAAAAGCAGGTGACGTTGTCATTCACACAATGAGTCACACAAAACACCTCCTTTTTCTTGTTTTACACGCTTTCAAACACCTGACTGTTTCAGGCTTCGGTATACGAATGGTGTGCGATATTCTTCTTTATATGAAAAAATATTATGAAGAAATTGATTTTGATTATGTTAATTCTTGCTTGAATGAAGTAAATGGTGAAAGTTTTTTACAAGACCTTGTTTTTATCGGCAACGAATATCTCGGTTTTTCACTTCCGATAACGGGTGAAACAAATTGTCATGAAGACTTGCTTTGTGATATTCTTGAAAGCGGGATTTACGGCAACTACACTCAGGCACGAAGAACATCGGTTCATATGGTGCATACGGCTTTTGCAACCCGTAAAACATCAGGAAAATTCGGCAGGGCAGGACTTGTTTTCGACACTGTTTTTCCGCCGAAAGAAAGACTTCGTGAGCTTTGTCCCGACATTGAAAGAAAACCCTGGTTGATTTTTGATGTTTACATAAAAAGGATGGGAAGATTTCTTTCCCACAACAGGCACAGCAGTGATAACCTGGCCGCGGAAAGTATGAGAATCGGTCAGAAAAGAATAGAGCTTCTGAAAAAATATAAATTACTGTGAGGTGAGACAGGTGAGATTTCTTAAAAAGTTAACAGAAAAAATAAAGAACGGTGATGTAAAAGAAATTCTCACTGAACTCAGCTGGATTTATAAATACGGACTCAGATATAAGTGGAGTATTCTGTGGTACATAATACTCGGGATTTTCGGTGTTGTAATGTCTTATGGTGCAAGTGTACTTTCAAAGTACATTATTGATGCCGTAACAGGTAAAGATTCGGGAGTGCTTGTTCCTCTCGGAGTTTTCTACATTGCAATGCAGATTGCGAAAATTGCTATTGGTGCTGTTACAAGCAGAGTTTCTGCCAAAATCAACCTGAAAGTCGACCTTGAAATCCGTTCAGATATTTACAGAAAAATCATGGATGCAGATTGGGAAGAAATGTCAAAATATCATTCAGGTGATTTGCTTAACAGAATTGATAATGATGTTAGCGTTGTATCAGGGAGCGTCCTCGGATGGATGCCTAATTTTATAACGGCAGTATTTCGCTTTGTAGGTGCGTTCGGAATAATTCTTTACTACGATAAGGTCCTTGCTGTTATTTCTCTTGTCAGTGCGCCCGTAATGCTCCTTATCTCCCGTACAACAATGAAAAAGATGAGGGAATATATCAAAAAGAGCCGTGAAGCAAGTACAGGTGTTATGGTTTTCAATGAAGAATCTTTCCAGAATCTGCAGGTGATAAAATCTTTCGGCATAACAGATTTTTACAAAGAAAAACTTGAATCTGTTCAGGATAAGTACAGAGAAGTCCAGCTTCTTCACAACAAGTTTTCCATAAAAAATTCAACTATAATGTCTGCAACCGGTATGGCAGTGGCAACTTTCTGCTTTATGTGGGCAGTTTACAGACTGTGGAGTGGTGATATAACTTACGGTACAATGACTCTCTTCCTGCAGATGTCTGCAACACTTTCTGCAGCATTTTCAAATCTTGTAAGAACAATACCTTCTGCAATTTCAAGTGCTACTGCAGCAGGCCGTGTAATGGCTATTGCTGAACTTCCGAAAGAAAGCAGAGAAGATGATGAAAAAGCTGAGAAAATGCTGAAACTCAGCAGAACTGAGGGTGTAACAGTACGCTCTTTTGATATGGGGTTTGTTTACAGCGATGACAAAAGGGTTTTCAGAAATGTTGATTTCGTTGCAAAACCCGGTGAAACTATTGCGATTGTAGGTTCATCAGGTGGCGGTAAAACCACAATGCTCAGACTTATTCTCGGCATTGTCCACCCAAAAGAGGGCGGAATAGAAATTTGCTCCTCACAAGGTGAAATTCTTTCTGTTTCAGCGTCCACGAGATGTATGTTTGCGTATGTTCCTCAGGAAAACACCTTGTTTGCAGGAACTGTTGCAGAGAATTTACGACTTCTTAACAGAAATGCAAATGACGAGGAAATATATGAGGCGCTGAGAATTGCCTGTGCAGATGATTTTATATGCAAACTTCCTTCAGGAATCAATACTCCTGTTTTAGAAAACGGAACAGGATTCTCGGAAGGTCAGGTACAAAGGCTTTCAATTGCAAGGGCTTTGCTTGCCGATGTACCGGTTCTTCTGTTTGATGAAGCAACAAGTGCTCTTGACTCCGAAACGGAGAAAAAACTCCTTAAAAATATTGCGGAGTCAGATAAACACAAAACATGTATCATAACTACGCATCGTGCAGGTGTTCTGTCGGTGTGTGACAGAGTTTATAAAATAACTGACGGAGAAATGAAGAGTGTAAGTACAGAAGATATCCGTCAGGAAATGATGAAATGACAAGGAAACAGAGGTGTTTTGATTGAGAATTATACAAAGAGCGGTTATAATTTTGTTTGTTGTATCTGTAGTGGTTTTTGGTGTTTCAAAGTTTTCAGATATATTTGGCGGAGAATTTTCAAAACCTGTTATAAAAAGTACGGCAGATAAAATTGTTGTAAACTGTGACTATAAGGACAGCGACATTCTCAAAGGTCTTACTGCCGAAGACAGACAGGATGGTGACCTGACAGATGAAATTATCGTGGGAAATCTTTCTCGTTTTATTGAAAAAGGTAAATCAAAAGTAACCTATGTTGTTTTTGATTCTTCAAATCAACCTGCAACATACGTCAGAGAAGTTGTTTTTAAAGATTATGTTTCACCTCGTTTCAGACTTGACAAACCTCTTGTTATCAAAACAAACT
>JAZRNJ010000191.1:0-6663 GCA_045648125.1 Acutalibacteraceae bacterium | reverse complement strand
CGACTTATACCCTTACGCACTTGAAGACAACTCAAGTTATAATTACTTCCCCGGTACATCTGTTACTGTTGAATACAGAGAAGGCATTTATGTAGGATACAAATACTACGACACAGCAAACAAGGAAGTTCGTTTCCCCTTTGGTCACGGTCTTTCATACACAACATTTGAATACAGTGATATAAAAGTATCAGCAGATAAAATCAAAGATACTGACACAGTTACTGTTTCATTTAAAATCAAAAATACAGGTTCTGTAGACGGTGCCGAAATTGCACAGCTTTATGTAAACGACGTTGAAAGCACAATTTACCGTCCCGTAAAAGAACTTAAAGGCTTCAAGAAAGTATTCCTGAAAGCAGGAGAAGAAAAAGAAGTTTCAATCACTCTTGACAAACGTGCTTTTGCTTACTACAACATAAATATTAACGATTGGCACGTTGAAAGCGGTGATTTCAGAATCCTTGTAGGTGCATCGAGCCGTGACATAAAACTTGAAACAACTGTTTTTGTTGAATCAACTGTTGAAGCTGAAATTCCCGATTACAGACAGTCAGCTCCTTGCTATTACGGCGCTGATATAACAAACGTTAAGAATGAAGAATTTGCTGCAGTTTACGGCAAGGAATTACCCCCCTCACAGAGAGATAAGAGTCAGCCTCTTACAATTCTCAACACTCTTGAAGATGCTGCTGATGGAAAATGGGGAGGCAAACTCAACAGACTCCTCAAAAAATTCCTTGGTGAAGAAACACTTATGGGTGCAGTTGCACTTCAGACACCTATTAAGAATTTCATCTCTATGAGTTTCGGTCTCTTCAGTCCTGAAATGGCAAAAGGTCTGCTTGTTATTCTTAATGAAGACAAACTTTGCAAAGGACTCAGAATCATTTTTAAAGGCGTACCGAATCTTATTAAAAACCTCGGTAAATTAAAACAAATTTAACATAAAACAGGGTTGCTTTGGCAACCCTGTTTTTAAAGGTGAAAATATGAAAAACACTTTACCTCTTATTCCTTATCCCAATGAAGTAAAAATCTCTGACAATAAAACTGACGTGAATTTTTCTGAAATTTCTTTTGAAAGAAATGAAAATATTTTCGCTGAAGATGAATATAAAATTCAAATCAAAGACGGAAAAGTTTCTGTGAATTTTTCAGACGAGCAAGGAAAATTTTATGCTGAAAAAACTTTACTTCAATTAAAAAATTCAGGAGAAAAAATTCCCGATTGTATCATTACCGACAAACCTCAGTTTTCACACAGAGGTTTTATGCTTGACCCGTGCAGACATTTTCTGACTGTAGATGAAATCAAAAAAATTGTTGATGCTGCAGCCTATCTTAAAATGAATGTTTTTCATTGGCATTTAAGTGATGACCAGGGTTTCCGTATAGAAAGCAAAAAGTTTCCTCTCTTGAATGAAATAGGTTCTTACAGAAAAAATTCACTTTTTGGTGGCACAAACGAAGGCAAACCTCACGGTGGTTTCTTTACTCAGGAAGAAATAAAAGATGTTGTTGCTTACTGTAAAGAAAGACACATTGAAGTAATTCCTGAAATAGATTTGCCCGGTCACACAATTGCAATTATTGCTTCATACCCTGAACTTTCATGTAAAAAAGAAAAGATTGATGTATGCATGAAGCAGGGAATTTTCCCCGAAATCCTCTGTGCAGGAAATGAAAAAGTTTATGAATTTATCTTTGAACTTTTAGATGAAATAATTCCACTTTTTCCATCACAATATTTTCACATCGGTGGAGATGAAGTGCCGAAAAAGAATTGGAAAAATTGCGAGTGCTGTAAAAGAAAACTCCGTGAAGAAAATCTTAAAAACTTTGATGAACTTCAGGGATATTTCATGAACAGAGTTGAAGAGTTTCTTTTGTCAAGAAACAAAACTCCCATTATGTGGAATGACACTCTGAAGAGCAGAAAAATAAGCAGCAAAACAACTGTCATTCAGCATTGGCTTCACGATAAAAAAATCATGGAAGAGTTCATTTCAAATGGTGGAAAATATATTGAATCAGATTTCTTCCATTTTTATTCCGATTATCCTTACCACATGACACCTCTGAAAAAAGTCTATAATTTTTCTGCTGAAAAAGCAGAAAATCTTCTTGGTGTAGAAACTCCTGCATGGTCTGAATATATACGAGATTTTGACAAACTTTCATTTATGCTTTTCCCTCGCATCTGTGCAGTTGCAGAAATAGGATGGACAAAAAATGAAAACAAAAACTACAAAAGATTTTATGAAAATCTGAAATATCTTTACCCTTATTTCAACTCACAGGGAATCAATCCTGCAGACTTGAAATTCGTCAATCCAAATGCATTAAAACGCCTTGGCGGTACAATTAAATACTGGTGCTCAAAAAGATAATTTAAATGAAAAAACTTCCCTTGTTTTTCAAGGGAAGTTTTTTCATAATAACTTTTTTCTAATTAAATACATTTAAAATTATTTTGTAGGATATTCAAGATTTGTATAGTCAGTTAAAACTTTCACCATATCTGCAGCATCAATTTTTGCCTGAACAAGGTCGTGGTCACGGTAGTTTCCGCACTCAACTGCACTTACACCGGGAATTTCACCCTCATAATCTGCAATAAACTGAAATGCTTCTCTTGTAAGTTTAATTACGTCCTGACCATCCATGCCACGTGTGAGAAAATAGCATCCTGTTCTGCATCCCATAGGCCCGAAATAAATTATGTTATCTGTAAACTCTGAATTTCTCACATAAGTAGCAAAAAGATGTTCAATTGTATGAATTGAACCATTTGTGAGAACTTCTTCCACGTTAGGTCTTCTCATTCTGATATCGTAAGTTGTAACGTCACCGTCAACACGTGATGTGTACATTCCTTTGGGAAGTATTGTGTGGTCAATTGTAAAACTTGCAATTTTTTTCATAACTTTTACTCCTTCATATTTTCATAAAGTTTTATTACTGCTTTTCTCAAAACTTCGTTTTCTTTTTTTCTCAGTGACGGGTCATCCCTGAGTATATTTTTTGCTTCTGCCTGTGCTTCTTTCAGAGTTTTCATATCACTCAGCAGATTTGCAATTTTCATTCGAGGCAAGCCATGCTGACGTGAACCGAAAAAGTCACCTGGTCCTCTGAGTCTTAAATCCTCGTCTGCAATTTTAAATCCGTCAGAAGTTTTGCACATAACTTTAAGTCGTGTCTGAGCCTCTTCATTCTGTGCATCGCTGACAAGAATACAGGTTGATTTTTCTTTACCTCTACCTACTCGTCCTCTCAACTGATGAAGCTGAGAAAGTCCGAACATTTCTGCATTTTCTATAACCATAATAACTGCATTGGGAACATCTACACCAACTTCAATTACAGTTGTTGCAATAAGAAGTTGAGTTTTCCCCTCTGCAAAATCTTTCATGACTTCGTCTTTTTCTTTCGGTTTCATTTTACCGTGAAGAAGTCCTACAGTATAATCTCTGAACTCATTGTTCTTTAGATTTTCATAAAACTCCGTTGCAGAAGTCAGTTCACTTTCCTCTGACTCAACAAGAGGGCAGACAATGTACCCTTGAAGACCTCTGTCGAGATGTTTTTTGACGTAATTCATTGCCCTTTCATGTTTTCCGTAATCAACAAAAAACGTGTCAACTTTTTGTCTTCCGGGAGGTAATTCATCAAGAATTGAAACATCAAGGTCACCGTAAATCATCAACGCAAGAGTTCTGGGAATTGGTGTTGCTGACATAACAAGCAAATGAGGTTCTATACCTTTTTTAGAAAGATTTCCTCTTTGTGCCACACCGAAACGGTGCTGTTCATCTGTAACAGCAAAGCCTAAATTGTTAAATTCCACATCTTCCTGAATAATGGCATGAGTTCCTACGAGCAAATGAATTTCACCATTTTTGAGTTTTTCTTTTATTTCATCTTTCTGCTTCTTTCTGAGCGAACCGGTAAGAAGTGCCACCTCTATATCGGTATCTTTGAAAAATTTTGAAAGTGTCTGATAATGCTGAGTTGCTAAAATTTCTGTAGGTGCCATCAATGCACTCTGAAAGCCGTTTTTTGCAGCGTTATAAATAAGAGCTGCTGCAACTGCAGTTTTACCTGAACCAACGTCACCCTGAACAAGTCTGTTCATAGGAACATCTTTTTTCATACCTTCAACTGCTTCTCTGACTGCTCTTGACTGTGCACCTGTCAGTGTAAAAGGAAGAAGGGAACAGAATTCTTCTGTTTTATCTTCTTTTATTATGTTTCCCGTCTGTTTTCTTGAACGTGAACGAAGAAGCAGAAGTCCCAGTTGTAAGATAAAGAGTTCTTCAAAAATAAGCCTTCTTCTTGCTATCTCAAGATTTTTTTCAGACTGAGGGAAATGCACATTTTCTATTGCAAAAATAAGAGATGCAAGTTTATATTTCATTCTGATACTATCAGGCAATGTTTCTGTTAAGTCATTTTTCACTATATCAATTGCTGTCCTGACAGTCTTTTCTATTATCTTTGTGGAAAGAGATTGGGTGGAAGAATAAACAGGCCTTATTCTGTCGCCACCCTCAGATGATGCAAAAGCAGGATTAGTAATTTCCCTTTTGAAAAAACTGCCTCCTACTTTCCCGAAGAAAATATATTCTTCTCCCTGTTTCAGAGCTTCTGCAGCATATTTATTATTAAAAATTGTCAGTTCCATAACTTCTTCCCCATCAGAAATCCCCGACTTATAAATTGTCAGACCTTTTCTGATATTCGCCCCGTAAGGAGTGTGAGTTATAAAACCTTTCACACATGCAGTTTCTCCGATAACAGTTTCAGAAATCTTCTTTACTTTACTCCAATCTTCATACATTCTCGGATAATAATCAAGAATGTCCCCCACAGAGTTAATGCCGAGCTTTGAAAAAAGCTCGGCTCGTTTTTCTCCAACACCTTTTAAATATCTGATATCAGTGCTGATTTCCATAATTACTGTTCCTTACTCAACTGAAATTACGAAACTGTATACAGGCTGACCACCGCAAAGAACAGACACATCAACCTTACCTGCAAATTTGGCTGAAATCATTGCTTCAAGCTCATTTGCTTCTTCTTCGGAAGAATCTTCACCATAAATAATCGTTACCATTGAAGCATCGATTTTCTTTATGAGACTCTTTGTAATTTTATATCCTGCTTTAACAACTGAATGTTCAATTTCAGTAATTTTTCCGTTTTCAAGACCAAGGATTTCACCCTGTTTTACACTCTTACCTTCAACAACGCTATCTCTTGCAGCAAAAGTTACCTGTCCTGTCTGAACATGGTTTGCAGCAACCATCATATTATCCATGTTTTCCTTTGAACGAAGTGATTCATCAAAGTTAAGCATTGCAGTAATGCCCTGAGGAATTGTTCTTGTAGGAAGAACATGCACTTTCTTAGATGTAAGAGGTGCCACCTGTTCGGCAGCCATAATAATATTTTTATTGTTAGGAAGAACAAAAACAATCTCCGATGGAGTGGAGTTTATCGCATCGAGAATGTCGTCTGTTGACGGGTTCATCGTCTGTCCGCCCTCGACCATCGTGTTTGCACCTAGGTCACGGAACACGTTCATAATGCCCTCGCCCGCTCCAACTACCGCAAACCCGTATTTTGTCTCCGGCTCGGCAATCTTTGGCTTTTCAGATAACTCAGGTGCAGAACCCTGCTCTGCAATAACCTTTTCGGTATGCTGATAACGCATGTTGTCAATCTTTATATTTGTAAGCTCACCGTAGGTAAGCGCACGCCCAAGAGCTTTATCAGGCTCATTTGTATGAACATGAACTTTTATAATATCGTCATCATCTACAACAACAACGCAATCGCCGATAGACTCAAGGTATGCGCGGAGCTTTGTAACATCAAGCTTTTTACCCTCTTTGCTGATGTTTACGATAAACTCTGTGCAGTATGCAAAAGTAATTTCCTCATCAACCTCTGCAAAAGAAGCAGCGCCGCCGGTTGCTGTAACCTCTTCACCCGAAAGCGGTTTTACATCGTTACCGAGAAGTGAGTCACGCATCGCCTCAAGTACTAAGACCCAGCCGCAACCACCGGCATCAACAACACCTGCCTTCTTAAGTACAGGGTTAAGCTCCATAGTTTCGTCCAAGGCTGCCTTTGCTGCAGTGATTGCCTCTTCAAAAAGCTCTGTAACATCGGTTTTAGACTCTGCAATCTCACAAGCGCGCTCTGCCGCTTTTCGCGAAACAGAGAGAATTGTTCCCTCAGCAGGCTTCATGACAGCGCGGTATGCCGCTTCAACGCCTGCAGTAAGTGCTTTGCTAAGCGATTTTGCATTCATCTCGTTCTCTTCTGCACACGATTTTGCAAATCCACGGAAAAGGAGTGAAAGAATAACACCCGAGTTTCCGCGTGCACCACGAAGAAGAGCAGATGCCGCAATATTTGCCGCCTCACCGATTGTTTCGGGTGATGCACCCGCAAGAGCAGATGCCGCAGCGCGTGCTGTAAGCGACATGTTTGTACCCGTGTCACCGTCAGGAACGGGAAATACATTAAGTTCATTAAGTTTTTGTTTGTTGTTATCTATTGCCGCGGATGCAGAAATCACCATTCGTTTAAATTCCGCGGCGGTAATCTGTTGTTTCAAGACCGGCACCTCCGTTACTCTGCCATTATTGA
>JAZRNJ010000190.1:0-11812 GCA_045648125.1 Acutalibacteraceae bacterium | reverse complement strand
CCTACATTTAAAAACCGTAAACATCCCAATAAATTATAATTTACATATACAATCCCTCAGTCATTTTGCTTCGCAAAAAGACAGCTCCCTTTACACAAGGGAGCCTTTTTTATGATTAGTTTTTCAATGTTTTTTCTGCATTTTCACGAAGGCAGAAGCCGGTGAGTACAACTGCATCAGAATTATATTTTTCAAGAAGCTCTGCTAAGAGCTTCTTTTTGTTTTCATCAGGACTTTCCTGCATATCATAAAGTGCATCAAGCAAATCACAGCACATACCGAATTTTCTTGTCCACTTCTGCATTTCTTCAAAGAGAGGAACAGAGGTATCACAAAGCATTGTAAAACACTCTCTGCACTTTTGGTTATACTCACGGAAAATCTCAAGAGCTTTTTCTTTATTGCCGATAGCTTTCTGGAAATTAATTTTTTCAAAAATTTCACTCATAAAGGCTGAAGCATGTCTATTGACACAGGAAACTTCAAGGTGGTCTGCGATATAGAAAAACAGTTCTTTTTTGTCTCCCAACATTTCTTCGTGAGCATTTTCAATGGATTTTTCAGGATTATACATTTCAGGATTCCACAAATAATCTGCAATTGTCATAAGGGGAATTTTAGAACACTCAGCATATTCCATTACATTTGAAATAATCCCCTCACAGGATTTGTAAAGTTCCTTATCTCTGCCTTTAAGAGGACCGATGTGCATTTCCTGGAACATCTCAGCATCGTTTACGGGGAAATTATCCCAATAAAGAGGCTTATGGCGTGTTGAACGGAAAAATTCGTCTGCTTCCCTTACAGTCTGAATACGTGAACAGATTTCAGCACCTGTCCAGAAAAGACTGACATCTGCAGGTATGCCTGACCCGAATTTTGAAATGTAGTAGCCTTTTTCATCACCGAAATACTGTGTAGGACAAACAGTAAGAGTAATGGATGAATCGAACTCTTTGAGAGCATTATACGTCTTATTTACAAGGTAAACGTGTGCATCAACTGTACTGTCAAAGGCTTCACCGTCATCTTCAAACTGAAAATCAGCAGGAATATCATCGAGAAGAAGTCCGAAATTTCTGACACCTATTGAATAAACATTTTTGATTTTGTTTATAAGGAGACAGAAATCTTCTTCTGATGTGTAATGATAAGTAAGTCCCGGTCCTATTGACCAGCAGAAATCAAGCTGATTTTCTGTTGCAAAATCAAAAAGATTTTTAAGGTCACTAAGTTCTTTTTCAGGATAAACTTCTCTCCACTTTTCACGGTGGTACTCGTCATCTTTAGGTGCATAGTAGAATGTATTCATGCCGTATTTTGACATAAGTTCCATTACCGAAAGACGTTTACTCTGCTCCCACGTGTCACCATAAAAACCTTCAATATATCCCCTTTTTGCAAAAATGGGATAATCTTCAAGGATACCTGTTCTGAGTTCATTTTTTGATATTAACTTTGCAAGAGTATTGACTGCTCTGAAAACACCACGTTCTGATGATGTTTCAATAATGATTTTTTCTGCTGACACTTCAATGAAATATTTTTCATTGCTCAGGCGTGAAAGAGAGTCAATATATGTTGTTTTTTTACTGTCGGATATTTTAATTTCAACCAAAAAGCCATTGTCAACTACAGGCAGATTATATTTTGCAAAAACACTTTCTGCAACACTTTTAAAATCGCCTGTGAAGTTAACTGCCGAAACTGAAATTTGTTCTCCGTTAAGATTATTTTTCTGTGGAATAGGATAAATCAAAGGTGTTTAATCTCCTTTTTATATTTTTCAACAAGTTTGTTATTAATTTCATCTCCACCATCAACATTTGAACTTGCAAAATGTTCAGGTGAAAAACCTTTCTTTGCACAGATGTCAACTGCTTCTGACACAATTGCATTGAGAATAAGTGCACCTGCAACAGTTGATGTGGGACAGATTTTGCCTTCAACACCCTCAACTTCAACACAAGCGTCACCAACACAACCGAAGTTATCAAGGACGATATCTGCAATTTCACAAAGTCTTTTGCCACTTTTATGACGTGATAAACCTGCAAAAGTATGTTCAAGGTTTGTAAGACAAATTACGTTGAGACCCTTTTCTTTGCAAAGAAGTGCCATATCTACAATAACACCGTTTCTGCCTGAATTTGAAATAATAATGATTGTGTCACCTTCAGACATGCCGTATTCTTCAAAAATCTTTTCAGCATATCCTTCAACACGTTCTGCAAGTGTGCTGTCAGAGGCTGAAACATGAAGCATAAGGGGTTCAACAAGGACCGGCTGAATGTTTACAAGTCCCCCTGCTCTGTAGAAAAGTTCTTCCGAAAGCATGTGAGAATGCCCTGTACCGAAAAGATAAATTCTTTTTCCGTTTATGAGAGTTTCACCGAAAACAGATGCTGCTTTATCTAAACTTTCAGCACCTTTTGTTTCAATTTTTTCAATAATTTCTTTTACATTTGAAATGTATTCGTTATATTTTTTCATTCCGTTTCCCTCGCTATTTTCAATGCCCCTTCTTCAGGGGGAATTGTGAGAAGTCTGATTTCTAAACAGGGATAAATCTCACTTACATCTTCCGTGAATGTTTCACGGAAAAGTTCGTTATGCTGAAAAACTCCGCCGTAAAGTGCAAGTACAGAACATTTTTCAATTTCACCTAAAAGTGAGAAAACAGTCCTTGCAAAATTATGTGCTTCGTTGACAATAATTGACTGAGCAAAAACATCGCCATCTTCGGCAACTTTCTGCACTTCTGCTGCAAAACCTGCCAGAACATCCTTTGTTGTTTCAGGTGAATAAACTTTGTCAATCACCTGTCTGAAATCATCAACCACGAAATATTCTTTTGCTTTTTCAAGCAGTCGCGACTCTTCGCCTGAATCACAGAAAATACAACAACATTTAAGTGCATTTACTGCAATTACATAACCTGAACCTTCATCACCGAGGATATGACCCCAACCACCTTTGAATTTAATGTTGCCGTTTTCATCCTCGCCGATTGCCATTGAACCTGTACCGCAAATTGCAACACAAGGGCAAACTGCATTTTCAACAGATTTAAGAGCAACAAAAAGGTCGCTGTCCATTTTTATTTTATTTGCTTTTAAATCTCCGCAAAGACTTGTGAGCGTTTCTGCGTCAGCTTCCCTATCAAGGGCTGAGCAGCCGACAAAAACGCTCTCAAAAGTAATTTCACCTGTTTCTTTGTAAATATCTTCTATAACCGAAAGAAGATTTGCACGGGCATTTTCCATACCTACTGAGTAAAAGTTAATTGTTTTTCCGACTTTCTTCAGCAGAATATTGCCCTTTTCATCTGATACGGCAGCGGTAGTTTTAGTACCGCCGCCGTCAATTCCAAGATAGTATTTCATTTTTATTTATTAAATTCCTTTACAAGTTCATTAAGAACTGAAATTGTTGAAGAACCCGCTTTACCGCCTGTTGAAAGAAGCTCTTCATAATGTCTTTTTGCAGGACCGTAGAGTTCTTCCATTCCGTCCATTGACCAGAGTGAATCTGCAATAAAGTGTGCATAGTCATTATCAGGCACAATATAACCGATAGCGTCATTACAAAGTCCCATTACAAGAACTGTTTTGCCTTCAGGAACGAGTGTTGCAGTTGCAGGATATTCCCATTCAGTGCCAAGGTATGATTCTTCGGCTGAAACTACGTTTCCGTAAACAAGCTGAGGAATAAGTTCACCGGGTACAGTAAGAAGAACGATATCTTTACCGATTTCAATATAACCTGCTTCTGTAACAACGTCATAACCTGTGGGGCTGAATGTATCTTTAACAACATTAACTCCGAGGAAACCGTTTACAGCACCAAGCTGATAAAGTCCTGTTTCAAGAGGAATAGCATATTCCTGCATTTTAACATTAAGGATGGGGTCAACTTTCTTTGCTTTTCCCTGTGCTTCAAGCACAAGTCTCGCAAATTCATAACCGAGTGACTTTGCCGCTCTATAATCTTCGCTTGAGGGGTCTGCAGCAATCTCTGCTTCTACTCTTTCAAGAACTGAAGGAGTCTTAACAGCAGTCTTGTGAACTGAAATAGGAGACTGTGCGCCCTGAATAAACATAAAGTTCATGCCTTCTTCATTAATTCTCTGTTCCATGAAGTTAGGGAAGTCTGCCGAAAGAAGTGATGTGTCTCTGTTAATTGTTGTGGGATGTGCGCCTATATTTGAGAAGATTGTTGCTTTTGATGAAGGATTATCGGGAACGAATTTGAAGCATGCCCAAACGTGCTGATAACCTTCCTCATCATATCTCTTATTATGGAGATAACCATACTCATCATCAAGGTAATTCTGTAACTGTTCTGATTTACCGATACCTACTGTTTCAAAATAATACAGGTCACCTGTTTCAAGATTTTTATACGCTTCAACAATTGCATCAGATGCACCGTCAATCATTTTTGCAAGGAATTCATCATCAATATTTCTGTCAAGCTCAACAAAAGGAATCCATGCAAGAATGTTACGGAAAATTCTGAGAATAAGGTCAATGCCGATACCCTGAGTGTCAATAACTGTGTGGCAATGTGTAGCATTGATATTGATAGCATTGATATCACTCTTAAACCCGAGTTTCTGAAGTTTTTCTTCTGCCATTGCTCTGATTGAACGGATATCTGCATTACCTACACCGATACCGTCAATTGAAACAAACACGCTTGTGCCTCTGCCTGAACCATCATTGAGTGCAATTGCATTTGCTCTCTGGTCATCATAAATACCGTTTACTTTCTGTGTAAAATAACCGCCTGTATAATATTCTTTTGAACCGTCTTTAAGGTTATCGGGTACAAGACTTGCTTTACCGTAACCAAGTGACCATTTTGCACCCTGGACAGGTTCATCAATAAATTTCTCTGTTCCTTCGTAGAAATTATCTCCGCCTGAAAGGAAATAATCTTCTTTTGTTTCACATGCTAAATCAGGCATAAGCAAATCAAGAAAACCAAGTGCACCGTCTACAATTCCGCCAACAATATCTGTTGCTGTTCTGATTGCCTTGTTGTGATCTTTTGCAACTGCTGCTGATGCACTTACGGAGAAGAGCATTGCAAAAACAAGAAGCATTGCAATAACAGATCTGAATTTCTTTTTCATTTTTCACATCTCCTTATTATAAAAAAATTATTTTACTCTTTATTTTTACCACAAAAAAACTAATTTGTAAAGAAGAAACATAAATTTTTTATGAAAAATGCAACATTATTTTTCAATTTAAAATTTTTCATTGTAATTTTTGATAACTAATAAAACGCTATTGACTTAAATGTTTAAAAGTGATATAATTATTAAAACAATTTCGTGGAGGTACTTATCATGGAACATATCAAAACACTTGAAACTCGCAATCTTTGTGACAGTGCTAAAAACGGCGGCTGCGGTGAATGCCAGACATCATGTCAGTCAGCTTGTAAAACAAGTTGTGGTATTGCTAATCAGCAGTGTGAAAGCACAAAAGAAAGCAAATAATTAAAGATACCGCCTAAAGAAAGGCGGTATTTTTTATAAAGGAGATTACCATTTATGATTCATCAGTTTAAACTCGGCGGATATAATATTGTCCTTGACATCTGTTCAGGCTCTGTTCATGTTGTTGACGAAGTAGCTTATGATATTATTGAGATGTTTGAAGAAAAAGATAAGGACTTTATCCTCGACTCTTTAAATGAAAAATACAATAACCGAGATGATATTACCACACAGGATATTGAAGAATGCTACACTCAGGTAGAAACGCTGAAAGAAAACGGGAAACTTTTCACCCCCGATACTTTCAGAGATAAAGCCGGTGACCTTAAAGCAAAAACATCAGGCGTTATAAAAGCACTCTGCATTCACATCGCACACACATGTAACCTTAACTGCGAATACTGTTTTGCAAGTCAGGGAAAATATCAGGGTGAAAGAGCTTTGATGAGTTTTGAAACAGGCAAACGTGCTCTCGATTTTCTTGTTGAAAATTCAGGTTCACGAAGAAACCTTGAGGTTGACTTTTTCGGTGGTGAACCTCTGATGAACTTTGACGTTGTGAAACAGATGGTTGAGTACGCAAGAAGCATCGAAAAAGAACATAACAAAAACTTCCGTTTTACACTTACTACAAACGGTGTTCTTATTGACGACGATGTTATTGATTTTGCAAACCGTGAAATGAGTAATGTCGTATTAAGCCTTGACGGAAGAAAAGAAATTCACGACCGTTACCGTGTTGACTATGCAGGTAACGGAAGTTGGGATAAAATTGTGCCCAAATTCCAAAAGCTTGTTGAAGCAAGAGGCGGTAAAGATTATTACATGCGTGGCACTTTCACACATGCAAATCCCGACTTTCTTAATGACATCAAGCAGATGCTTGACCTTGGTTTTACAGAACTCAGCATGGAGCCTGTTGTATGTGCTGCAGGTGACCCCTCTGAACTGACAGAAGAAGACATGCCTATTGTCAAAGAACAGTATGAAAAACTTGCTGAACTTATGCTACAGAAAGATAAGGAAGGTAAGCCTTTCACTTTCTATCACTATATGATTGACCTGACAGGCGGACCCTGCATTTACAAACGAATTTCAGGTTGCGGTTCAGGAACAGAATATATGGCTGTAACACCCTGGGGTGACCTCTACCCTTGTCATCAGTTTGTAGGCGATGAAAAATTTAAACTTGGTGATATCTGGAATGGTGTTGACAACAAAGAAATACAGAACGAATTCCTTTCATGCAACGTTTACGCAAGAGAAGAATGTAACGATTGTTGGGCAAAACTTTATTGTTCAGGTGGCTGTGCTGCAAATGCATATCATGCTACAGGTTCAATAAAAGGCATCTACAAATACGGCTGTGAACTTTTCAGAAAAAGAATGGAATGTGCAATTGCTGTTAATGTTGCACGTGCTTTTGCAGGTGAAAACTGATGAACACACCTATATGTGATTTTGTAAATGAATTTGCCAAAGCCAAGCCTCACCGTCTTCACATGCCGGGTCACAAAGGTAAAAGTTTTCTGAACTTTGAAAAATATGACATTACGGAAATTGACGGTGCTGACAGTTTATATGAAGCAGAAGGCATTATAAAGGAAAGTGAAAATAACGCATCAGAACTTTTTGATGCAGTAACTTTCTATTCTACAGAGGGTTCTTCCCAATGTATCAAAGCAATGCTTCATCTTGTTTGCACAGAAAAGAAAGCAAAACCACTGATATGGGCAGGCAGAAATGTTCACAAAAGTTTTCTCAGTTCTGCAGTTCTTTCAGATTTTGAAATAAGATGGCTTTATCCTGAAAAAAACACCTCATATCTTTCATGTAAAATCGACGGTGAAAGACTGAAAAAGGAATTAGAAAGCACTGACAGGAAACCTGATGCAGTTTATGTAACAAGCCCTGATTATCTTGGTAACATGTGCGACATAAGGTCATTGTCATGTGTATGTCATGAATACGGAATTTTACTTCTTGTGGATAATGCCCACGGCTCATATCTGAAATTTTTACCCGAATCACTTCATCCAATTGATCTCGGTGCAGACATGTGCACAGATTCTGCACACAAAACCTTGCCTGTTTTAACAGGTGGTGCTTATCTTCACATTTCAAAGAGAGTTGCAGATATTTTTGCAAGTAAAGCAAAAAACGCATTAAGTCTTTTTGGCTCAACGAGTCCCTCGTACCTGATTTTGCAGTCACTTGATATGGCAAACAAAGTTCTTTCGGAAACGTTCAGAAATGACCTTTTCAAAATTTCGGAAGAAACAGAATCACTCAAAGAAAAACTGAAAAATTACGGTTATTCACTTTTGGGTGATGAACCTTTGAAAATCACTATTGAAACAAAAAAATTCGGTTACTATGGTTATGAACTTGCAAGATACTTAAAAATGCATAATATTTTCTGTGAATTCTATGATGAGGATTTTATTGTGTTTATGGTGTCTCCCTATACAAAGAAAAATACCCTTTCCACCTTAAAAGAAAATCTTTGCAAAATACGAAAGAAAGCACAGCTTATTGATTCAGCACCCGCTTCGCCTGAACCTGAGAGAGTTTACTCCCCAAGAGAAGCCGCTTTCAAACCTTTTGAAACAATTTCTGTCAACAAAAAATGTCTTGGCAGAATTCTTGCAATTTCCACTGTTGGTTGTCCCCCTGCCGTACCGATTATTGCAGGCGGAGAAAGAATTGATGAAGAAGTAATAAATTGTTTCAGATATTACAACATCACTGAATGTACAGTTATAAAGTAAATCAAGTCACAAAAAAACACCAAAGAATTCAAATTCTTTGGTGTTTTAATATTTACTGTTTATTTATTTTTTATCAGTTGTTTTTTTGCTGTCTTTTTTGTTATCCTTTTTCTTTGTGAAGTAAAGGACTGCTGCAGCACCTACACATACAACCACAACTACAATTGCTATGATACGTTTTGTGTTTGTTGAATCATCTGCGTCATCATCAACGTCTGTCTGTTCAGGAGCTGTGTATGAGTAAGACTCATATTCAGTTGTCCATTCTTCAATTGTAAAATCTTCCGTTGTAGTTTCCTCAGTTGTTGTTTCAACTGTTGTGGGAACTGTAACACCGGGAAGAGTAGGACTTACAACATTAGGTCTTGTTGTAACAACAGGTTTTTTTGTTGTTACAGGTTTTTTTGCTGTAGTTTTTTCTTCTGAAGGTTTTTCTGCAGGTTTGTCGGGTTTTTCAACAGGTTTCTCTGCAGGTTTCTTTGTTGCTGTTTCAATTTCTTTAAGTGAAACACTTAAAGAACCATCTGCAAAATCAACATCTTTTCCTTCTGTATCATAAGAAAGTGAGGGAATTGAACTTGCTGTGAAATTAACTGTTGAACCATCTTTAACTGTAGAAAGTTTTTTGAAAGTTACAACACAAACACTTCCGTTGTCTTTTGTGCCGTCTCCGCTGTTGCCTTCTTCAACAACAATTCTTACGTTACCGCCGACATCTGTTCCGAAAGCAGCCATTCCTGCTTCTGCAGCAATACCTGTGCTGTCAGTTTTGTCATAAGAAAGATGAGTAGAATCAAATGCAAGGTTAACACCAAGTGCTGAAAGTCCGGTGTTACCTGAAACGCCTACGGCAACTGTAACAGTTGAATCTGTTTCATTTACTTTAGAAACTGTAAGTACAGGGTCAGCAGCAAACGCAGAAACAGCAGTTGTTACAACAAAAGTAAATGCAATAATTGCTGTCAGCACAAGGCTGAGAAATTTTTTATTCATTTTTCTGCACCTCATTTTTTATCGGGAATGTGCCACCGTAATGACACATTCCCTGTTAACTATTCGTATAACGGTATCAGAATACGGGAAGACGTTTTGTAATTTCAAGTTTGAAGAACTCAACCATTACTGTCTTTTCGTAAACGTCACCTGCTTTTGAAGTGATTTTTGCAGTAACATTTGCTCTGCAATACCACAAACGGTTAGGTCTTACAACACCGTTTTCGTCAACTGTAAGTCTGTTTGTATCAACTGACCATTCAACTTTTTTAACTGTATCACCAACGATACCTGTAAGAAGCTGAACGCTCTGGTCTTTGTAGTTTCCGAAGAAAGGTACTTTCTGATAGTACTTTTCATCAATTGCATTTTCTGCCTTTTCTTCATTAGCATAGATTACAGGAGAAATGATTGAAGCTTTACCTGCTTTTGAAACACACTTAACAGCTTTTTCTTTAGCGTTTACAACACTGTTTTCAGGGAAATCAAGTTTAACTTCAGCATAACCTGTTGCATCCTTGAGAACCTTGAATTTGAGAGTACATACTGTACCGTTTTTCTGTGTGTTTGTAACACCGTTGTAGTAAAGAAGTTTTACATTTCCTTCGTATGCAGTACCAACCATGAATGCATTTGAAGCAAAAACATCGCCATTTGTTGCACTTAAAAATTCAAGCTTATCTGCATCAAATCTGACAACAGGGTTAACTGTACAAACTGCTTTTGAATTTGCAAGAGTAACTTTGAATGAAATTGTATCTCCGGGTTTTGCTTTTTTAACGCTGCTTACTGAGAAAGTCATATCAGATGCAGCAGAAGCTGTCATACCAACGCTCATAGGAATGAGCATAAAGGTAAGTGCAAGGAGAACGGAAAGAACTTTTTTAGTAATTTTCATTTTTCTGCACCTCCCTTACATATTTGTTCCCTGGTCAGAGTCAACAACGTCTCTCCAGAGGAAAATAACACGGTTGTTACTGATAGTATAAGTATCAACCTTTCTGAAAGTTGTTGTATCAAGGAAACCTACTTTATCGAAACCTTTTTTCTCAAGACCTTCAGCAAATTTCTCAGCCATCTCATTTGAGGGGAAGTCCATAAGAACTTTTACAATAAGCTGGTCGTGAGGTTTAGAAAGGTCGGTATAGTTATTAAGAGCACCGGGTTTGAAACCTGTTACCCACCAATACTGATCATAAGGACGTGTGAAAGCCAATTTTTTATCCTTATAAACTGTCATTTCCATACCTACAAGGTCGTTATCATCTGCACAGTCATAGTGAAGTGTTACACGGTCTGCTCTCTTTGTATAAACACCAACTTCTGCACCGAAGAGAACCATACCGTACTGACCTTTCCAAGGCTGAATCATCCACTGCTTAGGTGTGCCGTCTTCATAAGTACCGTAGTCGAAGTAAACACGGAATGTATCATAGTACATACAAGCATAAGGTGCTGCATAGTCATAAAGAGCGTTGAAACCGAAGTTTCTCTGCCAGGGGTCACCGTCTGTGTAGAATGTACCGTTTTCGTCAACCTTATATGAAAGAAGCTGTGCATCAAGCACCCACTCAAAACCGCCGATATTTTCAGCACGTGTGAGCATCTGACGAAGTGCTTTAAGGTCTTTTGAGTTAATCTTATCGTCATCTATAATGTCAGTTTTAAGTTCACTGTATGAAAGTTTTTCGCCACCGATAACGATTCTTGAAAGTCTTACTAAGTCTGCTGCATTTACAACCCCGTCATCATTAACGTCACCGTAAATAACTGTCTGATAATTAATGTTGAATCTTGTTTCTTTACCAAGATATGTTACGATGAAGGGAACCTGACCTGTTTTTCCTTCGTTAGCAGCATAGATTGAGAATCTGTAACCCATGAACATGAATTTTTCCATACCGGTAAGATTCTTTTTGTCATTGTACTTGTAAACGAAACTCTGCTCTTTGCTTCCACCACATTTATTGAATGTAACAGTAACTTCAAGACCTTTAAGGTCAACTTCTTCTTTAAAGTCATCACCTGAGAAATAATTTTTCTTATCAGGAGCTTTTGTTACAGCAATACTCTTAACGGGATTTTCGTCAAAGTAAACTTTACAACTTGCTGTTTTGTCATCATACTTGAAGATAACCTGGTTCTCACCTTTTGCCAAAGGATAATCATAATAAACTTTCACCTTTGAAACACTTGCTTTTGTTGAAGCAGCTGCTGCCGGTGTTTCGGCACTTGCATCTGCAAGAGAACCTGTACGTGTAATGTTTTCTTTCAGTTTAAGAACCTGTGCTTCACCGTCGATTTTAACTTTGAGTTCTGCACCTGTTACGTCAACTTCATCTTTAGCATCTATGTAATAGAGCTTTTCAGGAGTTGTAACAACTGACAGTGAATCTGTTCCTGCGAATGCAGACAAGCCTACAGCAAAAGTTGTAAGCACAATCGCAATGCAAAGAACAATACTTAATGATTTCTTCATGTCAAATATCACCTCGTAATTTCTTTTATATTTTGTATATTGATGGTACGTGTACCA
>JAZRNJ010000189.1:0-11759 GCA_045648125.1 Acutalibacteraceae bacterium | reverse complement strand
CCTCTTCCTGGTCCGCATGGGTGGTGACGGATATCAGGTTGGTTAACATAATGTCTTCAATCTTGGTTTCATCATCCTCTGCCAGCAGCAGATCCTTCACCGTCACCAAGCCGATCAGCTTCCGGCCCCCCGACAATACCGATGAACACTGCAACTGCAAGTGAAATAACAACCCAAACCATTGCAATTCTTCTTGAAGATTTAAGTTCTGTTTCTTTACGGATAGCCATAAATCTGAGAAGAACCTGAGGCATACCGAAGTAACCGAGACCCCATGCCATGCATGATGCAACTGAAAGCCAACCATACTCTGCTGCAGCACCGAAAACAGGTTTACCTGCTTCTACAAGCTGTTCACCTGCTTCGTTAAGCTCGGGAGTTGCAAGACCGAAGAATTCAAGGAAGCCGGGGATAGCCTGTGCATTTTCAATAACAGCACTGATACCACCTGCTTTTACAACGCTGATAACAACGATAACTGCAAGTGCAGTAACCATAACGATAGCCTGCATGAAGTCTGACGCACTTTCTGCAAGGAAACCGCCGAGAATTGTGTAAAGAAGAACGAATATAGCACCGAGAATCATCATCAGTTTGTAATCAAGGCCGAAGAGTGTTGCAAAAAGTTTACCGCATGTTACAAAACAGCTTGCAGCGTAAACTGCAAAGAAAACAAGGATGAACAATGCTGAGATTGTCATGATAACCTTGCTCTTTTCACGGAAACGATTTGAGAAAAACTCAGGAAGTGTGATTGAGTTGTTTGCTCTGATACTGTAACGGCGAAGTCTCTTTGAAACGATAAGCCAGTTAAAGTATGTACCGATTGCAAGACCGATTGCAGTCCATGATGCATCTGCAAGACCGCACCAATATGCAACACCGGGAAGACCCATAAGAAGCCAACCACTCATGTCTGATGCTTCAGCACTCATTGCTGTAACCCAAGGACCGAGAGAACGGCCACCTAAATAATAGTTTTCTGAACTTTTGTTTGCTTTTTTTGCGTAAACTATACCGATTCCGATAACAGCAGCCATATAAATAACCATTGCTACAAGAATCTGAATTGTATTGCTACCCATAAAAAACAACTCCTTTCATTTTTTACAAATAATTACCTGAGCAGTATAACACATATTTTTACAGAATGCAATACAGAACAAGGTACAGACTAAAAAATATACTTTTATACTATTTTAAAAATATATCCTTTATTTATCAAGGAAAATTACAAGAACGTAGTCTATACTAAAAATAATACAAAAAATAAAATTTTACAGAAAACAGGCATATTATCGTAACACTTGCTATTTTTTATAATTTTTGGTATTATTTTATAAATGAAAAGGAGTGGACAATCATGCAGAACTTTTTGAAATCAATATACATAATAATAACAGCCATATCTGTTTTCTTCACAACACTTTTTGCACCGTCGGGAATTCTGCCTCAGACAGAAAACCCCATAAAATCTTTCCTTGAATATCCTGAAGAAGCAGTATTCACCCTTGAAAGTGCAGGTGTAACTTCTCAGGATATGATTGACAGAATAAGTGCACGACTTCCCGAATATGTGCAATCGGGAGGATATGAGGATATAAACGGTATTTTTATTTCACCTTATTATACGGCAAAAGTAAGAAATATGGACATACCCGTTTATGCTTCGATGGTTTTCAACCGTGCAGATGATACAGGCGATATTCATTCTTTCTCAGAAGTTTACGTTGATAAGGATGAAGATTTCTGTTTCAATATTGAACTGACAGGTACTTCCGTAAAACTTCACAATGCAATTGTATTGCCTGAGTCACTTGGCGTAAAAGCTGAAACAAGAAACAACGTCATCCGTGCATCAATTACAAAACCCGGTATTTATACTTTCCTTGTAAACGGTGCTGGGCAACATTACGGCTACACTCTTTTTGTCCGTGAGGAAATTGACGAGGATGCAGAAATTGCAGAGTATATTGAAAATTACGGAAAGGATAACGTCATAGTTCTTGAAAAAGGTGTATATGAATATGACTATGTCAATTTTGTTTCACAGAATAATTTGGTAATCTATCTCAGAAAAGGTGCTTATGTTATGGCAAACCACCTTTACGATATCGATTGTGCTGAGGATGAGAACAAGTATTACGAGCCTGACGCTCCACAGCAAAACGCTATCGGACTTACAAGGTATCCTTTTTTGAATTTCTTTAACTGCAACAATATCACTTTAGCCGGCAGAGGTGTAATAGACATGACACGTCTTGACAGACGTGAACGCAGGGGTGTTGTTTTCACAAATTGTAATAATATTACTGTGAAGGATATCAAAATAATCAACTCCCCCGAATGGTCATTCATCACATACTGCTGTGAAAATGTCCAGGTAAATAATGTTGATATTTTAGGTTCAAGAGGAAACGCAGACGGCTTTGCAATATGTAACACACATAATGCTGTAATTGATAATTGTTTTGCAAGAACGGCTGACGATGAATTTGAAGTAAAAGCTCTCGGCGGTACTATGGGAAGTAATAATATTACTTTCAGTAACTGTATTGCATGGGGCGGTTATGCACGATGCTTCGGTATAACAGGAGAAGTAAATAAGCCCATTTCCAACATCACTTTCCGTGACAGTGCAGTTGTTTACCGTGACGGTGTATGGGATAACAACCGTATCGGCTCACTCGTAGTTGTGACAGAAGAATGTAACGGAAGTATTGACGGTGTTCTTTTTGAAAACATGGAAATTTTCCGTGACGAAGGCAGACCCATACTTGTAAAAATCTATGACGAAGAAAAAGAAAACTTTGAAGTGAAAAACATTGTTTTCAGAAATATTTCTTACACATCATACCTTCCCGGAAAAATTGACGGCAATGACAGTAACACAAATACACTTGATGTAAAACTCGAAAACATAACTGCATCCGGATATGATGTGAAAGGCAACGGAATTTTCCTTGAAGTAGGAAGAAATGCAGAGGTTGAGTTTAAGTAAATTATAATTTATCTGCATATTTATTATCATATCGTAGGGGAGGCGTTCCGCCTCCCGCAAGGTTTCATAAAAATTTATTCGGGACGGGAAACCCGTCCCCTACGATAAAACCATTGGTATCATTATATAATTGCGTCGCAGACCCGAAACTTTGCATTTTGCATTAAACAAACGAGGTGAGTAAATGAAAACTAAAAAAATATTATTACCCATAATTATTATTCTGTCTTTAATTTTTGTTTTCAACTTATTTCTCACCTATGAAAATAAAACTCTTGTCACAACGGAAATTGAAATTCAAAACAAAAAAATTCCTGAGAGTTTTGACGGATACAGAATAGTTCACATTTCAGATTTGCACAACACAGAATTCGGCAAAAACAATAAAAGGCTTGTTGAAAAAATCAAAAATGCAAAGCCTGATATTATCGTCATGACAGGTGACATGATTGACATGTACCGACCTGATATTGATGTGGCTTTAAATCTTGCAGAAAACCTTGTGCAGATTGCGCCCACATATTTTGTTTCAGGAAATCACGACGTAAAAACTGCAGGCAGAGAAAAACTTTTTGCAGGCTATAAAGAAATCGGAGTAAATACGCTCCGGAACAGAAGTGTTATTCTCGAAAAAGACGGAGAAAGAATTATTCTTTCAGGCATTGATGACCCCAAATTTCTTGACGACTTCATGTCAGCAAACGATGAAGAAAATACAAAAAACATTCTCGAATCTCTTATAAAAAATCAGGAAGAAAACTTTACAATTCTACTTGCTCACAGACCTGAAATGTTTGAAATTTATTCTTTGTCAGGTGCTCAACTTGTTTTTTCGGGACATGCTCACGGCGGACAGATAAATATTCCTCTTAAAGGTGGACTTATTGCACCGGGTCAAGGTTGGCTCCCTGAGTATTACGAGGGTATTTATGAAAAAGATAACACACAGATGGTTGTAAACAGAGGTCTTGGCAACAGTGCCTTTCCTTTCAGAATAAACAACAAACCTGAAATTATTGTAGCGGAGTTGAAGACAAAATGAAAATAATGAGTTTTAACACACAGTTCTGCACGAACTTTCTGACGAAAGAAATTGATTTTCAGATTATGGCTGATGCAATAAAAAAATATGACCCTGATGTTGTAGGCTTGAATGAAATGTACGATGTCAGTCACATGGAAGAATTTGATTCTCAGACAAGGAAACTTGCCGAACTGACAGGAATGAAATATTACAGATTTGCAGAAGCATGTACTCTTGAAGAAGGAACATTCGGCAACGGGATTTTATCAAAAATTCCGTTTGAAAGCGTAGAAGTAATTCCTGTCCCCGAGGAAGAAATCAAAACAGGAAATCAACTTTACGAACCAAGATGTCTTTTGAAAGTAAAACTCGAAAACGGATTTACCCTTCTTGTAATTCATTTCGGTCTCAATGAAGATGAGCATATCCATGCTGTGGAAACAGTAATTAAAAATCTTGAAGACGAAAAATGTATTCTCATGGGTGACTTCAACGTAACGCCTGAAAATCCCGTTCTCCTTCCCATAAAAGAAAAAATGAAAGATACGGCCGATTTATTCACAGAACCTCTTATGAGTTTTCCGTCAGACATACCTTTCAAGAAAATTGATTATATTTTTGTAAGTGATGATGTTGAAATTTTATCAGCAGATATTCCTGAAATAATTTCCGCAGACCACAGACCTCATATTGCAGAAATTATTTAATGACAAAAGTCACAGAAACCTTTTTGGATTTCTGTGACTTTTATTTTTGTTATACGTTAGGTTTGACCATTGCGGTCAACCATAAGGTTTTTGAGATTTTATTCGGGACGGGAAACCCGTCCCCTACGATATTAAAATCGGCGACATATAAAAATTGCGTCGCAGACCCAACATTTTGCACTTTGAATTCTGCACTAAATTATAATTTCCCTGATTTTATTATGTAATTCAGCACATTCTTTGCACTTCTCTGAAGTTCACCGAGAGTTATGCCGTCAGGTTTTCCGTAAGTTTCAGTAAGTGAACCGTCATTTGATGCTGATTTACTTACTGCAGTTTTACCTCCGGGCATCAGCACATCAACCTGAGCACGTACACGGTAAGCGTTATCCCTGATTTCAGGGAATTCGGGTGACGGTGCATATCTCATCCACCAGTCTGTAATTACATTGCCCTCATATCCCCATTCATTTCTGAGAATAGTTGTACAGAGCTCGTAGTTATAATGACTCCATACTCCGTTTACCTTGTTATAACTTGTCATTATATTAAGAGGTTTTGCCTCTCTTACACATATTTCAAAGCCTTTGAGATAAATTTCTCTGAGTGCACGTTGAGAAACAATTGAGTCCGTATGGTTACGGTTCAATTCCTGATTGTTACATGCAAAATGCTTGGGACAAGCAGAAAGGTTGTGACTCTGTATACCTTTTACTGTGGCAGAAGCAATTTTACCGCTGACAAATGGGTCTTCGGAATAATATTCAAAGTTTCTTCCGCAGAGGAAATTCCTGTGAATGTTCATACCGGGTGCGAGCAGCATATCGCTTCCCCTATCAACCATTTCTTCTCCCACTTTTCGGAAAAGTTCTTTTACGAGACTTTCATTCCATGTACAAGCAATTGCAGTACCACAAGGAAGAAGTGAGCAGGATTCAATAAGTCGGATACCTGAGGGACCGTCAGTTGTGGTCATTGCAGGAATGCCTTTTTCACGGAGTGAGGGAAGAACTCCACCCAACGTACCTGCATTACCCTCTGCACCGAGGGAAGAGTTCATAAGACCTTCACCACGGCTGATTGCCTCAAGTTCTGTCAGGTCAAGCTGAGCCACAAAATCATCCATTGTGACTTTGCCTGATTTTACATCACTAAGTTTATAGCCTTTATCCCCTGTCATTTCGACTCCCACAGGAAGATTTTTAAGAATAATTTCTTTAAGATTTGTTGTGACTGTGGGAACTTTTTCTTTCACAAGAGAAATTTTTCCGTTTTTCTCGGTTGCCTTGAAACGTTCAAATACCATTTCGGGTTTAACTGCCATAGCTTCTGTGAGAGTTTCAATTACTTCATCTTCACTGAGATTTTTCACGAAGACATTTTCGCAGTTTTTAACGCTGTTACCTAAGAAGAAAGCATATTCACCCGCTTCAAGGATATATGAATTCTTGCTACCTGTTACACCACTATCATCAAAAGACGCACATGAATACTTATTAACAGTAATTGTGATTTCTTCTGATTCACCGGGAGAAAGCAGTTTTGTTTTGCTGAAACCTACAAGACTTTTTGAGGCTTTACCCAGCTTTCCCTGAGGTGCAGAAACATAAATCTGAATAGTTTCCTTACCTGAACGTGAACCTGTATTTTTTACATTTGCTCTGAAGATAATTTCCTTTTCTTTTTCTTCAGCACCGATAAAGTGAATATCAAAGGAAGTATAAGAAAGTCCGAAACCAAATTCATAAAGAACCTTTTCGGGTGCAAATGTTTCAAAATATCTGTATCCTACAAAAATATCTTCAACGTAATTGTTAAATTTCAGTTTACCGAAATCACGAGAAGAGGGATAATCAGAGTAGGTTTTTGCAATGGTATCAGTAAGTTTGCCTGAAGGTGTCACTTTACCTGAAAGCACATCTGCCACAGCATTACCGCTTTCCATACCACCCTGCCATACAATAAGTATTGCAGAAATTTTGTCACTGAAAGCTTCGATTTCTTCAAAATCAATTACGTTACCGATGTTAAGCACAAGAACCGTTTTATCAAAAACAGAAGTTACTCGTGTGAGCATTTTCTTTTCATTTTCTGTCAGATAAAAACTTCCTTTTTTAAGCACATTTTCTCTGTCTTCACCTGAAGACCTGCCGATTACAACAACTGCAGAATCGCTTGTTTCCTTTGCTTTTTTCACATCATCAATTGACAACGGCATTTCTTCGTAAAATCTTGGCCAATGTGCCCAGAAACCGGGGTCAGGAACGTTCTTTTTCTTTGAACACCACTTTATGTACTTATTTTTAAGTTCTTCGTTTATACTGATATTACTTTTTTCAAGACCATCAATAAGACTCACTTTATATGGAGTGCGTACGTCACCACCTGAGCCGTTACCAACATAAAAATAGTCATACTGTACTCTTCCGAAAACTGCAACATTATTTTTTTCACTAAAAGGAAGTACATCGTTATTTTTAAGAAGTACACATCCTTCTGCAGCACATTCACGAAGATAGGGAACAAGTTTTTCATTGGCCTTTCCTATAACAACACCGCCTGTTTCTTTCTGTGCAAGTTCTGCTCCTGAAACAAAACGGATAAATTTATTGAATAACCTCATTATTATTCACCCTTTTTGAATCTGATAACATTGAAACTCATATTTTTGAGTTCAGCTGTAAAATTACCCTTATCTCCCACAGGGATTTCATTATTATGCATACAAACTGTTTCTTTACCGAAATCATTTACAAGGAGTTTGTCATAACCATCCATTGATTCAAATGAAACAGGTTTATATCCTTCAAAATCGAGGAGTTTGAAATCAAGAACACAGTTATCTGTAAGCGAACGGTTAACAACAAATACTGCAACTTCGTCATTTTCTTCATCATAAGTTGCAATTGTTTCAAGGTAAGGCACGTCCGTATAGTCCTTAGTATCGTATTTAGGACACTCAACAATAGGTTTAATTGAAACACCACGTGCAAATTTTGACATTCTCTCAAAAGGATAGAATGTTGTCTGACGGAATACTCCACCACCTGTTTTTGTGAAAATAGGTGCAATAACATTTACAAGCTGAGCAAGACATGCAACCTTGATTCTGTCTGCATGACGAAGAAGAGTAATAAGCATACATGCGCAAACAAGTGCATCTTCAAAATTATAAATATCCTCAAGAAGAGGTGGTGCAATTGACCATTTTTCAAAAGGTGCACCCCATGAATGATACCACACGTTCCATTCATCAAATGAAAGCATAATCTTTTTCTTACTGCGTTTCTTTGACTTAACATAATCGCATACGCAGATTACACTGTAAATAAACTCATCAAGTTCAGTTGAAAGAGCAAGAAAAGTTTCTGTATCTTTCGCACTGTTACCGTAATACTGATGAAGTGAGAGATAGTCGATACTGTCGTAAGCAATATCAAGGGCTGTTTCTTCCCATTCACCGAAGGTTTTCTGATTTCTGCTTGATGAACCACAGAGAACAGTTTCAATTGAGGGGTCAACCCATTTCATAAGTTTTGATGCTTCAAGTGCAGTTCTACCGTATTCATAGGCAGTTTTTGCACCCATCTGCCAATTACCGTCCATCTCGTTACCAAGACACCAGAGTTTTACATCCCAGGGTTTTTCGTAACCGTGGTCTTTTCTCATTTGGGCATATTTTGTATTTGTATTAAGGTTACAATATTCAACAAGGGCACGTGCTTCGTCAGGACCTCTTGTGCCAAGATTTACAGCCATCATGGGGGCTGTCTTTGCTTTTTCGCACCATTTCATGAATTCGTTTGTACCGAAAGTATTAGGTTCGGTTGTACCCCATGCAAGTTCAAGACGCTGAGGTCTTTTGTCTTTAGGACCTACACCGTCTTCCCAATCGTAACCTGAAACAAAGTTACCTCCGGGATAACGGACAATAGGAACATCAAGTTCATTTACAAGTTTTATAACGTCAGTACGGAAACCGTCTTCATCTGCAGTTTCGTGACCGGGTTCATAAATACCGCCATAAACTGCACGACCCAGATGTTCAACAAAAGAGCCGAACATTCTTCTGTCAATGTCGCCTACTTTAAGTTCTTTTGCAATAGTCATTTTTGCTTTCATCAAATAAAACCTCCTTGGGGTTTGTATAGTAAAAGTATAGCATAACAGAGAACTCATTTCAACAAAAAGCGTGGTATTAACTACTCAAAAAATATTTTTAAATTTTTTTGAAAAAAGTATTGACAAAAGCATATAATAAGTGTATAATATCGTATGTTCGTAGGGGATTTGTGTAATGGTAGCACAGCAGACTCTGACTCTGTATGTAGAGGTTCGAATCCTTTATCCCCTGCCAAAAAGCCAAGAACTTTCGTTCTTGGCTTTTTTCTTACCTGTTACCTGTTCACTTTTCACTCAAGCAAGGCTTTCGCCTTGCTTTTTTATTTTTACATGATATAATAAATCCAATGGAGATGATAAAATGGAAAACTTTTTTGATAACTCTTTATCCGACTATTTTTTATATGAAGAAATAGTTGATAATTACTTTATCATCCTGAAAGAACTTGGCATTGAAAGTTTCAGCAATTTCCGATTCACAAGTTATGATTATTGCCGTGAAATCATAGTTGACGGAAACGAATATGATCTGGACTGTGAATTCTGTCATAATGATGCAGATGCTACTGAAAGTCTTTGTGCAATCGATTGTCTGATTGCAGATATTGGTGATAAGGAAGAAGAAATTCTGAAAAACACAGAAAAAATGATAAATCAGAGAAACAATAACAAATAAGTTTCTTTCTGCAAAAAATTAACGGAGACAATTCCTTTCAGAAAAGTCTCCGTTTTAATTTTTTTACGGATTAGTGGTTATGTCCTTCGTGACCTGTCTGAACACTCTGAGACTGTGAACCCTGTGCCTGCATGCTCTGGATAAGTGAATAGAGGTATGTTTTTATATCTCTTTCAAGCTTATTCTTGTGGAGTTTAAGTGCTGTTTCGAGAAGTACGCCGTCTTTTTCAAGAGCATATTCTTCTGATTTAACAAGACCTTCTGCATATTCATCAAAAGCCTTATCGCGAAGTGCTGTTCTTGCTGAGATTTCCCAGTTAGCTTCTTCGTTCTTTGCTTCATAGTAAACAAGATAAAGACCTGCAGATGTTTCAATAAGTTCTACATCGCCATGCTTTCTTGCTTTGTTATTTGCCCATGCGTCAACTTCTTCTGCAAGAGTTCCGTTGTAATCTGCATAGTCATTACATGCTGTAGCTTCTTTGCCTTCTTCTGCTACATGGTGACCCATGTGTGCAAATTCTTCAGCTGTTTTTTCTTCAGCAGGAAGTTTCTTCCATTCATTGAAGAGTTCTTTTGCCTGTTCTTTAACAAGTTCTTTATCGCTTGAACTTGCATCTGTAGCATAAGCAAATGTATATGCTTTAAGGTCGCTCAATACTGTAGTATCTTTATAAGCAGTTTTTGTGAAATAAACTGCATAGTAAGCAACGATTTCGCCTTCCTGTGTCTGAGAAAGAACTTTCATCTGACCTGCTTTACGGTCTGCAGAGAATGCCCATTCAGCATCTTTTTCACTGAAGTTCTGAACAAATGCTGCATACTGGCATTTTTCAAGAAGAGTTGATTTCTTCACATCATCAACTGTAACCTTGTCTTTCTTATCCTTAACGTCTTTGTTATCAAGTGCTACAGCAGCTTTAAGGAAGTCGCCTTCTGTCTTGATATCTTTAATGAACGCTTCAGCTTCTTTCTTAGCTTTAGCCTGAGCTTTTTCTTTTGCTGCTTTTACTTCTTTCTCAGTTGCACCGTCTTTGATTTCACCTGCATCAACTTCGAATACATAGTAACGCATGTCAATGAACGAATAATCATTTTTATTTGCTTTGAATTCAGCGTTGATGTCTTCTGTTGTGTAACTGTCATAGAGTTCGATTTCTTTTGCTTCAGCATATTTCTGTGCAAGAGCATCACGGAGAAGCCATTTTTCAAGGCTGTTTTCATTGATGCCTGAACCGTAAGAAGCTCTGAGGTATGCATTGAGTGATCTGCCGCTTTCAGTTGCTGTAGTTCTGAGTTCTTCAATCTGGTCTGTGATTTCTTTTACTTCTTCCTCTGTAAGTTCCATACCTGCTTTTTCAGCTTCCGCTGCAAGAAGGTAGAAGTACTGAATTGAGTTAAAAGTGCTGTATGTGATGTAATCATCCCATGTTTCGAAATCTTCTTCAATGCCTAATGCTTCTTTATCAAGCATAGCGTTGGGGAAATCCTGTTCTGCAGGAAGAACAGTGTAATCAAAGCCCTGATTCTGTGCATAATAACCCTGACCGTAATACTGGTCATACTGACTTGCCTGTGAAACAAGGTTTGCATGTGATGTACGATAGTAATACTGGAATTCGCTTGTTGAAATTTTAGTATCACCTGTTTTTGCAACTGACATTCTGAAAAGAGATGAGCCTGTGTAGTTAACTACTGCCACTGCTGCACCAAGTACGATTGCTGCTGCAACAACAACTGCAACTGCTTTGAGAGCTGCTCTCTTAACTTTTGCGATTTTAGCGTTACGCTTCGCATTTTTCTTTGCTTCTTTCGCAATACGTTCTTTACGTTCCTTGCGATAAAGCTCAGCCTTTGAAATTTCTTCATTCTTAGCCATTCATTTCAATCCTTTTCTGTAAATTCTTCCGCCAAACGGAATATAACGAGTATATTGTATAACATTTTAACAGAATATACAAGAGTTAATTTGATTTATTCATTAAAATTTTAAAAAAATTTGAAATCTCTTGATTTTTCGCCTTAAATCATATATAATATTTTCTGTTGAAAATTTCATACGGAGAGTTGTCCGAGCTGGCCGAAGGAGCACGATTGGAAATCGTGTAACAGGTCAAAGCCTGTTCGAGGGTTCGAATCCCTTGCTCTCGGCCAAAAAATGCCTATATCCTTGATTTTGTTGAGGATATAGGCATTTTATTTTTATTGAATTAACTGAGTTACTTTTTA
>JAZRNJ010000188.1:0-11531 GCA_045648125.1 Acutalibacteraceae bacterium | reverse complement strand
ACTGAGCAGTGTTTACCCTCTGTCAGACCTGTGTTTATACAGTCAGGTGCTTTTGCTTCGTCAATTACTTCTGTGTGACCGGGTGCATCAATAACTTCCTGTAATGCAAAAACTTTACCACAGTCAGAACAATAAGAGCCTTCTGTAAGACCGTTTTCTGTACATGTTACAGGTTTTGCTTCCTGTACTACTACAGTATGGTCCTTAGGTTCAACTTTGTCTGAAACGAAACTATATTTGCAGACTGTACATGTATTTGTTGTAAAACCACCATCTTTACAAGTAGCAGGTGTTATTACTTTTTTATAGCTATGTCCATTTGCAGGAACTTCTTCCTGTTTAACAAGAACTTTTCCGCAGACTGAACAATGTACACCTTCAGTCAGACCTGTGTTTACACAGTCAGGGTCTTTTGCTTCGTCAGTTACTTCTGTGTGACCGAGGGCATCTGTTACTTCCTGTTCAACAAGAACTTTGTCACAGACTGAGCAGTGTTTACCTTCTGTCAGACCTGTATTTTCACAGTCAGCAGGTACTGCCTGGTCAATTACTTCTGTGTGACCAAGTTCATCAACATAATCTGCAACATAGTTGTCACCACAGTTTGCACAAGTGTATGTTGTAAAACCTCTTTCTTCACATGTGGGGTCAGTTACAACGCCTTCGTAATCGTGTCCCAATGCATTGACAGTTTCCTGTTTAACAAGAACTTTGTCACACACTGAGCAGTGTTTACCCTCTGTCAGACCTGTGTTTACACAGTCAGGGTCTTTTGCTTCATCAATTACTTCTGTGTGACCTTTTTCGGGAATTACTTCCTGCTTAACAAGAACTTCTTCACAGACTGAGCAATGTTTACCCTCTGTAAGACCTGTGTTTTCGCAGTCAGGAGCCTTTGCTTCGTCAGTTACTTCTGTATGACCGAAAGCAGGAATTACAACATCCTTTGCAGTTGTGAGAGTTTCTGCGTTTTCATCCAGATATAAAAGACTGCATTTACGGCATTCATAGTAAGCCTTGTTACCGTCTTCTGTACAGTTTTCTGCCTTAGCTTCAACCAAGTCAAGATATTTTGCCTGACATTTGTGAGGAATAGAAGGAACAGCCTCGTTTATAACAAGGATGTCGGTAATTTCTTCATAATTCTCGTCAGCAAACGCAAAGTGGTTCAGAGCCACAGTAAAATTGTCATCTTCTGTAGCGTCATCAGAAACGCGTGCCTGTAAAATTGTGAAATCAACTTTTTCATAACCTGCAGGCATAGCGGGAGTCTTAGATGCATAACCGTTGGTTCTCAGACCACCGCCATCAAAACTCTCTTCCGTAAAATCAAAGGCATCAAGTTTCAGTAAACTTTTTGTTTTACTTGCTACGGAACCTGAATCTTTTATATATTCAAGTCCTTCAGGAAACACAGTATCGTATTCAATTGAAGAAAGACAGCCTTTCCACTTAACTGAAATCGTATATGTAATTATGTCTCCCGGAGCGATATTTTCCGATTTATCGGGAGTTATGTAGAAAACGATCGTTGCGTTCTCCTCTGTCAATTCCACAGTTTCTTCTGCATCGTCTGCTGCAAAAACACCAACAGGGAATGCAGTCAGAACCATTACAAAAGAAAGGAACAATGCCAAAATTTTCTTTTTCATGGTAATTCCTCCTATACCATTAAATTTTACCTCTTATATTCTACCACAACAGAATATATTATGCAACAGTTATTTTCCTTAAAAATCATAATAAGGCAGAGTTCAAAAAAACAGGAGGGTGCAACGCCCTCCCGTGTAAGTGAATTACATAAAATTATTATCAGTATAAAAATTTAAAATCTCGGGCAACAGAATTTCGTGGGTGTAGTCAAAACAACTTGAATGACCTCCGCCTTTTACCATAAGTTCCTTTGCACCGGGGATTGATTTTGTGATTTTCTTTGAGTGAGTACGGTACATCATATCACTCTGACCATATATGTTGAGCGTGGGAACATTTATTTTTTCAAGGTCTTTGAATTTGAGATTGGGCTGTCCCACCATCATTCCCTGAATGTCTCTTTTGAGTGCAATTGCAGGGTCATCAGAAAATTTTGCACGGATGCAAAGAATCCAGTATTCAAAAACAATTCCTATCTGATTTGTGATTTTTGTACCTCTGTCATTGATGTTTGCGCCCATGGGAACGAGAGAAAGAACTCTGTCACCGTGCTGAACAGCGAAAACAATTGCTAAATTTCCTCCGTCACTGAAACCGTAAAGGTGTGTTTTTTCAATACCCAGTTCATCAAGAAGAAAAAGCAGGTCGTCACTTTCAACATCAAAAGTGAGTTTGCCCTCACCTCTTTCAGATGCACCCGTACCTCTGGGAGAAACTGTTATAACCTTGAAATGTTCTGCCATTTCAGGAAGAAGTGTATCGTCAAAGTTGTGCATATCGTTTCCGTTACAGGGAAGCATCACAAGGGGTTCTGCATTCAAATCACCATAAATTGCATATTCGATTTTTGCACCGTCACGTGCAGTAATAAAGCCGTGTTCTTTCATTTCAGGCATTTCCGTTGCATAGTCTTCTGCTGATGAAGAAATACCGCACACTGCAAAAGTTGTTATCATAACAGTCAAAGCAAGAAACATGCTGATAACTTTTTTCATTTTACATCGCTCCTGTCTCTTTGTATAACTCAAACATAGCCGTGAAAAGTTCATCCTTGAATTCAAGAATATCGGAGTGTCCCGAATCAGGCACCATAAGTCCTTTTGCACCGGTGATTGAAGATGTGATTTTTTCAGAATGCCATCTCCACATCATATCGTCCTCTGCGTAAATATTCAGCGTAGGTGCGGTGATTTTTTCAAGGTCAGAAAATTTAAGTGAGGGCTGAGTAACCATCATTTTCTGAATGTCTCTTTTAAGAGCAATTTCAGGGTCTTTTGTGAAATATGCTTCAATTGCGTATTTTATATATTTTGTGACAATAGGAATCTGGCTGTTGATTTTTGTACCCCAAGGGCTGATATTTGCACCTACGGGAACAAGGGAAAGAACTCTGTCAGGGAAATTTACTGCAAAAACAATTGCAAGGTTTCCGCCGTCACTGTAGCCGAAAAAGTGAGCTTTTTCAATGCCCAGTTCATCAAGCAAACAGGCAAGGTCACGAGCCTCTCTTTCAAAGGTGAGTTCGCATTCTCCTCTTTCTGAATTTCCTGTGCCTCTCGGTGACACGGCAATGACTTTGAAATGACGTGCAAGTTCAGGCAGTACACTCCCATCAAGGTTGTGCATTTCTCCACCGTTACAGGGAAGAACAACCATTGCTTCTGCATCCTGATTTCCGTAAATACCGTATTCAATTTTCACACCGTCATCTGCAGTAACAAAGCCATACTCTTTTTGTTCAGGCATTTCTGTTGCATATTCTTCGGCAGAAGAACTGATACCTGCTACAGAAAATGCTGAAAAAACGAAGCAGAAAGAAAGTATTAAACACAAAACCTTTTTCATTTTACATCACCTCAGATGAAATTTTTTCTGCAATATTTTCGAGAGATGAAAGTTGTTCATTTTTCAGAGCAGATTTAATTGAAATTTTTTCTTCTGAAATTTCAAAGCCTTTGAGAGTTGATAGAATTTCTTCCATTTTTCTTCCTGCCACTGCACCCCATGAACCGTTTTCAAGGAGATAAACTTTTCTGTTCTGCAAAGCATGTGCCTTGATATCGTGGAGAAGATTTTCCATATTTGTGAACATTCCGCCGTTATAGGTTGAAGAAGCAAAAACAATGTGACTTGCTCTGAAACATTCAGAAAGAATAACTGACGGATGTGTTACTGAAACATCGTACATTCTGATGTTTTTAACGCCTTTGTCACCAAGGATATTTGCAAGGACGGAAACTGCATTTTCTGTGTTGCCGTAAATTGATGCATAGGCAATTACAACGCTTTTTTCTTCAGGCTCATATCTGCTCCAGAGGTCGTATTTCTCAAGGATAAAGCCGAAATCTTTTCTGAAAATATGTCCGTGGAGAGGGCATATCATATCAATTTCAATTGTCTCTGCTTTTTTAAGAAGAGCCTGTACCTGTGCACCGTATTTGCCTACAATATTTGTGTAATATCTTCTTGCCTCATCAATTCTGTGACTGTTGTAGTCAATTTCATCGGCAAAAATATTACCGTCCAATGCACCGAATGAACCGAAAGCATCAGCAGAATAGAGAATTTTTTCTGTCACATCGTAAGTAACCATAACTTCAGGCCAATGCACCATAGGTGCCATAACGAAAGTGTAAGTGTGTTTACCTGTTGTGAGAGTGTCTCCCTCTTTTACGGAAATGAAGTTGTCTTTATTTATTTCACCGAAGAAATTTTCAATCATTGTGAGAGTTTTTGCATTACCTACGATTTTCACATCAGGATAACGGAGTATAACATCGCCTATCATTGCACAATGGTCAGGTTCCATGTGATTTACAATAAGGTAATCGAGTTTTCTTCCGTTGAGAAGATGGTTTATATTTTCAAAGAAAACAGAGCTGACACTTTTGTCAACAGTATCAAGCACAACTGTCTTTTCATCATCCACAAAATATGAGTTGTAGGAAACACCCTCGGGTATGGGATAAATATTTTCAAAAAGTGCAAGTCTTCTGTCACTTCCACCAATCATGTAAATATCGTCTTTGACTTTTCTGTAACTGTACATTTTCAATCGCTCCTTTACAATAATAAATTATAACTTTTCGGCATTAAAAAATCAACAGGTAAATTATAATTTTCAACGAAAAATCCCCTCAGTCGGGTTATAATTTGACGAGCAAATTATAACAGTGATGTTTGGCTTCGCCAAGTGATGTTGCTGACGCAGTGATGTTTGCTTTGCAAGTGATGTGTTTCCTGACGGAAACGTTTCGGGTCTGCGACGCAATTATTTTTAACGAAAAATCCCCTCTGTCACTTCGTGACAGCTCCCCTTGCATTTTCAAGGGGAGCCTGAAACTGAAACACAACGATAAATTATAATTCAACAGTTTAATCCGAATTAACAACGTAGGGCGAGGGCTTGCTCTCGCCATGAAAATCCGATAAACCTGACGGCAGGACCAAGGCCCTGCCCTACGGTGTGAAAATAAATATACAGGTAAATTATAATTTATCCGTGCATTAATTGTTATATCGTAGGGGAACCGTTTCGCCTCCCGTAAGGTTTGATGAAAAGTTATTCGGGACGGGAGACCCGTCCCCTACGATGTTGCCATTGGTTTCATTATATAATAGCGTCACAGACCCGAAATTCTGCATTTTGCACTTTGCATTCTGCACTAAAAAAACGGGAGGGCACAGAGACCCTCCCCTACGATTCAACCGTTAGTTTTATATTGTTTTTTTAAATAAAGTCTTCTTACTGCTTCCATAAGACCTGCAAGCATAAAGAAAATCTGTATGGGTTTAGGTCCGTAGAAAACGAAGTCGAACATTCCGCAACAGGTAAGCCCTGCAAGTGATGCAATAAGTGTTACGGAAACAGGTCTTGCTTCTTTCTGCTTTAATGCAATTTTTATAAGTCCTACTACAAGAAGCAAAAGTCCTGCTGCAAAAAGTCCTGCACCGATAATTCCGCCCTCAATTAAAAACTCGAGGAAAATATTATGTGCATGAGGTTGTTTTATGCCGTAGTCGTTATGTAAAATTTCTTCAAATCCTGCATGTCCCGTGCCGATACCGAAAAGCCAGTGTTCTTTTATTGTTTCAAATGCTGCTTCGTAAATTTTTGCATGGGTTGTAAGAGAAATGTCTTCTCTGTCCGTTACAAGGCTGAGAAGTCTTTTGTAAACTCCTGACGGAATTACAAGCAGTACCACAGGTGCAAGGCAGATTGTGATAATTGTCTGTTTTTTCTCGCAGAAGAGAGTTACAAAAACAGCTACCATTGCTGCAAGGTAAGCACCTCTTGAATAACTCAGTGCAATGCCGCCCACTATGAGAAGTGCAGAAAAAAGGCTGATAATTCTTTTGAGTCTGCTTTCTTTCAATCTGAAAAAACAATAAAGTGCAATGGGAAGAACTACCACAAGGAACATTGCAAAGAAAATGGGATTGCTGAAAGTTGAACAGGCTCTTGTTGCGAAAGAGGAAACTTTCACCGTGTCAAAATCAACACCGAAATGTGCTTCAAGAGAATCAGGAAAAACAATCGCCATAAGTTTTACAACGGCTTCATGGAAAATGTCCCACAGAGGATTGAAAATAAATCTCAGTTTTTCATTTATAAGTCCGCCGTAATGGTAAAGACCCATCTGCAAAATGCCGATACCACCTGCAATGCCACCTGCAACAGTTGAAGTGAACAGAATTCTGTCAATTTTTTCTTTTGTGTCAGCAAGGTCTGATACAAAAATATATCCCATGAACATTACGAGCCACAAAAGTGCAAAACCAAGGCCTGAGACTTTGTAATCAGCCCTCAATACCTGTACAAACTGTGCAAGAAGAAACGCTCCGAAAACCCATGTTGTTTTCGATGAACGGTCAATTGCGCTCAGGGGATTGCCGTTATTTCCCATGTAAACAAAAGGCATTGCCAATGAAAAAACTGTACAGATGTAGTCTGATGTGAGAGGTACAAGAGCAAAACACAAAGCCACATAAGTAAACGTAAGTAATTTGGATTTTTCAGTTTTCAGTTTTGGCATGTTATCACCTCTTTCCGGAGAACCTGACGGCAGGACCAAGGCCCTGCCCTACGGTGCGAAAACGAATACACATATAAATTATAATTTATCCGTGCACTCATTCTACAATATTTTTCCAAAAAAGTAAAGTTACAAATATTTAACATGAATTTATTTCTTTGTTGACATTGCTTTTCTTGTGATATATAATTAGGAGGAATTGAAAACATATTACGGAGGTAATTTTTTATGTTGAAAATCGGTCTTGTTGGCGTCGGCGGAATCAGCGGCGCACATATCCCCGTGTGGGAACAGATGGAAGATGCAGAACTTATCTGCCTTTGCGATATCCGTCCTGAAAGAATGGAAGGCTACAAAGATACAAAGCATTGCTACACTGATTTTGATGAAATGCTTGCAAATGAAAAAATTGATATTCTTGATATTTGTCTGCCTACATATCTTCATGCAGATTTTGCTGTGAAAGCAATGGAAAAAGGTATTAATGTTATTACGGAAAAACCCATTTCTCTCAAAGAAGAAGATGTTGAAAGAGTTTATTCTACAGCAGAAAAGAACGGCGTTAAATTCATGGTTGCACAGGTTCTCCGTGTCTGGCCTGAATATACTATTCTCAAAGAAATTTACGATACAGAAAAATACGGTAAACTTCTTTCAGGCAGTATGACACGTCTTGGCGGTTATCCCAGATGGAGTTGGGACGGTTGGATGATGGACGAAAAAAGAAGTGGTCTTACCCCCTACGACCTTCACATCCATGACCTTGATTTCATGGTTTATGCTTTCGGCAAACCCTCCGTCAGACATCAGTACCGTTCAAAACGTCCTGACCAGGATTTCATCAGTGTTGACTATGATTTCGGTGAATTCTCAATTCACTCAGAGGCTTCATGGTATGCTGCACGTTATCCCTTTACTGCAGAATTCCGTTTCCAGTTTGAAGATGCTATTGTTGCATGGGAACACGGCAAAATCCTCGTTTATGACAGAGAAGAAAATGTTACAGACCTTACAGAAGAAGCAAATGGTGATACAGGCAAAATCAACCTGCCCAAGAGTAACGCTTACGCAAACGAGATTCTCTATTTTGCAGATTGCGTAAAAAACAATAAACCTGTTGAAAAAGTTAAACCTGATGAACTGAGCAAAGTAATTCAGATTCTCAACAGCCTTTGATATTTGAAATGTAAAACCGTCAGGTACAGACGCTGAGCGTTTGTGCCCGGCGGTTTCAGTTTTCGGAAGTCCCCTGTTGTTTAAGTATTGCATGGGATTTATTTTTGTGATATAATCAAGGGTAATTTCATAAATTTGTTACGAGGTGTTTTTTTATGAACTGCTGTGTAACAGATTTAAGGTACAAAGAGGTTATCAACAACGCTGACGGAACAAGACTGGGTTGCGTTAATGATGTGGAAATTGACACATGCACAGGATGTGTTGTTGCAATTGTCATTTACGGACAGGTAAAGTGCTTCGGACTTTTCGGCAGGATGCCTGACATTAAAATTTGTTGGAATGACATCTGCGTTATCGGTGAGGATACAATACTTGTAAAATATTGTCCTCCACCTTGTGCCTGTGATGTAAGACAGAGAAAAAAAGGAAAGTTTTTTGACTCATTTTTTAATTAGGAGTTTTGTAGGATGTTAAAAAAATTCATTGCATTGGTTTCTGTGTTTTGTCTTGTTTTCTGCCTTTTTTCATGCAGTAACAACGCAAAATCTGTTTCACCCCTGAAAAAATCGGAATTTATTGCTTCAAAAACTGATAAAGAAACGTCATTCAGATACGACGAATACTATGATTATGTAATTATCACAGGTATATCCGCAGTACCTGACGACATTATAATACCTGAAAAAATAGCAGAAAAGGAAGTAAAGGCAATCGGTGAAAACGCTTTCAATGACATGGGTTGGGTAAGAAGTATTGAAATTCCCGATACTGTTGTTGAAATAGGTGACAGTGCTTTTTCAGGAGCTCTCAGTGCAACGAAAATCTCTCTTTCCGAAAACCTTTATAAAATCGGCACTTATGCTTTTTCAGGTTGTGTAAGTGTTGAAAACATACGTCTACCTCTTGGTCTTGAAGTTATCGGTGGTTTTGCTTTTGCAGACTGCACCAAACTTGAAGGTATGGCAATTCCCGGTGGAGTTTCATCAATCGGCGGTGGTGCTTTTGAAGGTACAAAGTGGCTCTCTTCGCAGAAAGACGAGTTTGTAACAGCAGGTGAAGATATACTCATTGAATACAAGGGAAATGAAGAAAAAGTTACTGTCCCTGATGGAATACGTGTTGTTTCCGGTTTCTGTGACAACTTTTTCATGAAGGAAGTTATTTTACCTGAAAGTGTTGAAGAAATAGGCGATTTTGCTTTTGTCAATTCTTCAGTTGCAAAAATATCTACAGGCGAAAACATAAAAAAAGTAGGCAACAGTGCTTTTGATTCATGTCTCAGCCTTGAAGAAATTTCTTTTAACAAAAAGCTGGAAGAAATCGGAAGTTTTGCTTTTTTCAACTGTCAGACTCTAACGGAATTTACAATTGATAAAAATGTAAAAAATGTCGGTGACAGTGCTTTCTCACGTTGCAGTAATCTGAAAAAACTGACTTTCCTTTCAGATAAGACTGAAACAGGAGAAAACATCTGTGAAAACTGCAGTATGTCTCTGAAAATTCAGTGTCCTTCTGACTCCCCTGTCATCCCTTACGTTAAAGAAAAAGGATTTATTTTAGATATTATTTAAGAGGTAATTGCTTTGAAAAGGATAGTTACAATTCAGGATATTTCATGTTTCGGTAAATGCTCTCTTACCGTAGCTTTACCCATCATTTCAGCCTGCGGTGTTGAAGCCTGTCCCATTCCCACTGCCGTGCTTTCAACTCATACAGGTGGTTTTGAAGGTTTTACCATCAATGACCTTACAAATGAAATACCACCCGTTGCAGAACATTGGAAAAGTCTGGGCATTTCTTTTGACGGCATTTACACAGGTTACTTAGGCTCAAAAGAACAGCTTAAAATCGTTTCTGATTTTATTGACGATTTCAAAAAAGAAAACACTCTTGTTTTTGTTGACCCTGTTATGGGCGACCACGGAAAACTTTACACGGGATTTGATGAAAGTTTTGCAAAGGAAATGGTGAGCCTTGTAAAAAAAGCAGATGTTATTGCACCTAACCTTACAGAGGTTTCATATTTATTGGGCATTGATTACAGAGAAGATTTTTCAGGCGATGAAATACGTAAGATGCTTAAAGAACTTTCTTCCATGGGTGCAAAAACAGTTATTATCACAGGTGTCAGACGTGGTGATAAGCTGGGAGTTTTTGCTTACGAAAGTGAAAAAGATGAATTTACGGAATATTTCCGTGAAAGAATAAACGATACTTTCCACGGTACGGGGGATGTTTTTGCATCAGTCTGTTCTTCAGCCCTTGTAAAAGGTTTCTCCGTAAAAGAAGCAATCTGCATGGCAACGGATTTTGTTGTTGAATGTATACTGAATACTGCACCCGATAAAGAAAATCACTGGTACAGCGTAAAATTTGAGGAGTGTATTCCCTCACTTGTGAAAAGGATGTTCTGATGAAAAGTTTCACTATAAAACCAAATGACGCAAATCAGAGGCTTGATAAATTTCTCACGAAAAGTTTTCCGAATTTACCTAAAAGCCTCATGTACAAATACATAAGAACAAAGAGAATAAAGGTCAATTCAAAAAGAGCAGAAATTTCAACAAGACTTAACACAGGTGACATTGTTGACCTTTACATAAATGATGAATTTTTTGAAAAAAGCGAAACAAGATATGATTTCATGTCTGCTTCAAAGAAAATTGACATCGTTTATGAAGATGAAAATATTATGCTTCTCAATAAAAGCACAGGACTTCTCTGCCATCCCGATGACAGAGAATACAACGATACTCTCATCACACGTATCAAGCGTTATCTTTACGAAAAAGGCGAATTTCATCCCGATGAAGAAAATTCTTTTACGCCCTCACTTGTAAACAGAATTGACAGAAATACAAGCGGTATAGTAATTGCAGCAAAAAATGCAGAAGCACTGCGTATTCTCAATCAGAAAATGAAAGACAGAGAACTGCATAAATACTATTGTCTTATTGTTCACGGTTGTCCTAAGAAGAAAAAAGATATTCTTCAGGGGTATCTCGAAAAAGATGAAGCAAAAAACATTGTTACCGTTTCCAAAAAAGGTGGAGAAAACAAAAAAGAAATCAGGACAAAATATGAAGTTCTTGAAACAAAGGGAAATTTAAGCCTTGTTGAAGTTGAACTTCTTACAGGAAGAACTCATCAGATACGTTCACATTTTGCTTCAATAGGACATCCCCTTTTAGGTGACGGAAAATACGGCACAAACAAACTGAACAAAGAAAAAGGATATAAGAAACAATGCCTTTGTTCTTATAAACTTACTTTCGATTTTCAGACTGACGGCGGTTGTCTTAATTACCTGGACGGTAAAAGTTTTCAGATTGACAACATCTGGTTCAGAGATGAATTTTTAAACGGTACGTTATAATTGCAACGCAGGGAGGGTTTTGTGCCCTCCCGTTTTTTTCAGTGAAGAGGTAAGAAGTTCGCCTCTGCGACAGGTAAAAATGTTTCACATTTTTACAGTGATATTTGGCTTCGCCAAGTGATATTGCTGACGCAGTGATATTTGCTTTGCAAGTGATATGTTTCCTTACGGAAACGTTTCGGGGCTACGCCTATTATATATTGCACCGATTGAAACTTCGTAGGGGTCATTCACGAATGACCCGTAATGAATTTTCATGAAAATAACGGCTACATCGTAGGGGACGG
>JAZRNJ010000187.1:0-2481 GCA_045648125.1 Acutalibacteraceae bacterium | reverse complement strand
CATAGATAACGTCATAGTAGTCTTCTTTGGTGATTTCATCAATGTTACCATGAACAAAGGACTGATAGGCATAAAGGGCGCACCTATCCTGGTTCTCTGTCCAACCACAAGACCAACCGTTTTCATAACGGGCACCTGTTGTCCAGCCGTTTTCTTTAATATCAACGCCGTTAACGGTACCATGGTCGGTAAGGCAGAGAACTTCATAGCCTTTCATATAATGGTCCCAGATTGTGTCATTAAGCTCAATGTCACCATCGCTTCGTACCGTATGCGCATGGGTCGAAGCTTTGAACGCATGAAGCTTGTCGTTGTCTTTGTACCACCTGATGTTTGCATATGGGTTATCTACAACTGTAAAATCATAGTCGCCGAGAACGTCGGAAGGCTCTGCATATGCAGTGATTCCAACGACTCCGACACTTACGATCATAATAACCGCTACAAGCATCGAGAGGATTTTTACGAATGTTTTCATTAAAAATCATTCCTCCTATACCTATAAAACTCCAATTATAGTTGTAATAATTATATACCTATATATGCAAAAAAGCAAGAGAAAAATATGTTTTTTTTAACAAAAAATAAACAAAAAATCCCCACTTAAAAAGTGGGGATTTTGGTTGAATTTTTTAACAATTATTTTCTCATTTCAGCAAGATCACGATAGTTTATGAGCTTGATACCGAGAGAATCAATATGCTGCTTTGTTTTGGGGTCAGAGAAGAGTTTGTATTCCCATACTCTTCTTTCCCAAGCACCTGTTGAGCCTTTAAGGTCATCAGTAGGAAGTGAGGGATGAATATAAGTTTCAGTAACACCGGGTTCAAAAGTACGGTAGAATTCGTAAATATATTCCCTGTAATTTTCAAAGCTGTCTTTCTGAGGTCCGTCCCAATGGCTGGGAAGAAGATAATCAGGCATAGCAACACCGAGACTCTGACCAAGCTGAGTCATACCACCGATAAACTGTTCAATCATTTCCTTGGGAACATGAATTGCGAGCATATCATTTGTAAACTGAGCATCAGTAAATTGCATGGGGAAACGGAAAGGAAGTCCGTACTGACCTGCAAGTTCAATTGTCATCTGAACAATTTCAAATCTGCCTGTTTCAATACCATAGAGTGAACCCATGTGATTATCAACATGAGAGGGATTGGTGAGACCTAATTTTTTAAGTCTTTCAATCTGAGCAATAAGTTCACCTTTTACTTCCTGTACATCACAGTTTTTTTCAAACTCATCACTTTCGTGATAGAAGAAACCGTCTTCATCTCTCATAGAATCTGTGTTTGATGAATTAACAGGAGCCCATCTGTAGTTACTCCATTCACTTGTAGTTGTCCAATGAACACCAATTGCAAGTTCGGGATTATTTTTAGCAAACTGAGCTGCTTCAGGTGCCCATGCACAGGGAGCCATAATTGTTGAAGAAGTAATTTTACCTTCCTTGAGAAGCTCCATAACAGCAAGGTTTGCACCTCTGCACATACCAAAATCGTCAGCGTTGATAATTAAATATTTATCCATTTCAAATTCCTCCTATACTAAAGACTATATCGTAGGGGACGGGTTGCCCGTCCCAATATATACAAATTAATTATAATTCCAAAAAGTGTCAATGTCAACAAAATCTGCGTATTAACACAAAATATTAAAATTTAACCAATATTGTAAACCAAGAGTTGAAAAACAAAACACATTGTGATATAATTGTCGCATAAAATAAAATTTGTTTCTTGGGGGTTAAATATCATGGCTAAATGGATTGACGGCAAAACAGTTATTCTCACAGGTGCATCAAGCGGTATCGGCAAAATGCTTGCAGAAAGACTTATGAAAGAACATGGCTGCAAGGTTATCGGTGTTGCAAGAAGCGAAGCAAAAATGATTAAATTCAACGAAGAACTTGGTGAATATTCAAAGCTTTTCACTTACAAACTCTTTGACGTTTCAAGTTATGACAACTGGCAGAATTTCCACGATTGGCTTGTTGAAGAAAACATTCAGCCCGACGTTCTCATCAATAACGCAGGTGTTCTCCCCCGTTTTGACAGATTGATGAACTATTCAAAAGAAGAAATCGACGAATCAATCAATATCGACTTTTACTCAGCAGCATATTCATCAAAAATTATGCTTCCCCTTCTTCTTAAAAGCAAAACTCCCGCAATTGTTAACGTTGCATCTTCTGCTGCACTTATGGCTCTTGGCGGTACATCAATGTATTCAGCAAGTAAGGCTGCCGTTAAAGGTCTTACAGAAGCAATGAGAGAAGAACTCAGAGGTGAAGCATACATCGGTCTTGTATGTCCCGGATTTACAAAAACAGATATTTTCAGAAATCAGGGTGCAACAGACGGTATGGACCTTATCAATATGGTTTCAACTCCCTGCCATGTTGCAGTTAACAGAATTTACAAAGGCATCCTCCGTAAGAAATCTTACATCGTTGTAGGCTTCGACGGAAATGCAATG
>JAZRNJ010000186.1:0-7874 GCA_045648125.1 Acutalibacteraceae bacterium | reverse complement strand
TAGCCCCACTCGTTGAGTACAACATCGAAAACTTCCTTGAGATATGCTCTTACGCCTTCGTTATAAATGTCGAAGGTATAAGCGCCGCCCCATGCAATACAACCGATCATGGGTTCGCCGTTTTCGTGTCTGATAAGCCAATCGGGATGCTCTTTAGCCATGCGTGAAATCTTCTGACAGTTGAAGGGAGCGAGCCAGATGCCTGCCTTGTAGCCCTTCTTGTGGATTTCGTCTGCAATGTACTTCATACCCTTGGGGAACTTTTCGGGGTTGGGATCAAGCCAGTCACCGATAAAGGTTTCGTAACCGTCGTCAATCTGGAAGATTGAAACCTGATCTTTATAGGGATCGAGACCGTTAAGGTCACGGATGATAATATCCTCATCAATTTTCTGAAAATAGTTATACCATGAAGTATAACCTGCAAGATGCTTAAGTCTGGGAGCAGGTACTTTCATTGCTTCAAAGTACTTATCAAACACTTCGTCATATCCGCCTTTGAAACATACAACATCAAGAAGCTGATATTCACTGTCAATCACAAGACCTTCAACATCTTTAATAACTGAGAAATCAGAAGTATTCATGTCATATCTGAAAAGTGTGTAACCGTTTCTTTCAGTAAGAGAACCTAAAAACTCAAGGTCTTCACCGTTTCTGATATATGTATAACCGTTACTGTGGAAATAACCCTTCTGTTTCTTATAACCAGAGAATTTATAGTCACCACTTATTTCAACAGCATTTTTTGACCATGCGCTGATATTAGCAATAGGGTTTGTATTTTTAAGAACATTGTCTTTCTGAACTTCCCATGAAGTTGACCATGACTGATAACCGTTAGAGAAGAAAACATCACCTTTTTTATAAGGTCTCTTTGTATCGAGTTTAAACTCAATAAGTTCCATTTTTGTTGCAGGAATAATTGATGCAGTAATTTTGTTATCATCTGCAGAGAAAATGATTTTACAATCTGCATTATCTGTTTCAAAACTTGTGTAAATCTTACCATTTACTTTGTACTTGATATAAGAAGAAAATTTGTACATCCCTTCAACTCCTCAAATTTATATTCAAATAATTGTATCATAAATCTTCTGATATAGCAACACTAATATTATAAAAATTAAATAATTAAGCAAATTTAAAATCCCCTTGAAAATATCAGTAGAATATAGTATAATATTTGAGTATATTTGAGTCAATTTGTGAAAGAGGATGTAAAAATGAAAAAAATCGGTTTCGACAACGAAAAATACCTCTCATTTCAATCAGAAAACATCAGAAAAAGAATCAGTGATTTTGGTGGTAAACTTTATCTGGAATTCGGCGGTAAACTTTTTGACGACTATCACGCAAGTCGCGTTCTCCCCGGTTTCGAACCCGACAGCAAAATCAGAATGCTTCAGACTCTCAAAGATGAGGTGGAAATTGTTGTTGTCATAAATGCAAATGACATCGAAAAGAAAAAGACACGTGGTGACCTTGGTATTACCTACGATGAAGATGTTTTAAGACTCATTGATATTTTCAAGGACCTTGAACTCTTTGTCGGAAGCGTTGTTGTCACTTGCTACACAGGTCAACCCGCTGCAAAAGCCTATCTCAACCGTTTGACTCACTTAGGCATTAAAAATTACAAGCACTGTCCTATTGAAGGCTATCCTTCTGATATCAATAAAATTGTAAGTGATGAAGGCTACGGTGCCAATGAATACATCGAAACCGAACGTTCTCTTGTTGTAATTACTGCTCCCGGTCCGGGTAGCGGAAAAATGGCAACTTGTCTTTCACAGATTTATCATGACAATAAGAGAAACATCAAATCAGGTTATGCAAAATATGAGACATTTCCTATCTGGAATCTGCCACTTAAACATCCTGTTAACCTTGCTTACGAAGCAGCTACTGCCGACCTTAACGACGTTAACATGATTGACCCTTTCCATCTTGAAGCTTATGGCAGAACAAGTGTAAATTATAACAGAGATGTTGAGATTTTCCCTGTTCTTGATGAAATGTTTACAAGAATTCAGGGCGAATCTCCTTACAAATCACCTACAGATATGGGTGTTAATATGGCAGGTTTCTGCATAATTGATGACGAAGTTGTCATTAACGCTTGTCACATGGAAATTCTCAGAAGATACTACAATGCTCAGAGTGATTTCGTAAAAGGCAAAGGAAGTCCTGAAACGGTAAAGAAAATTGAACTTCTTATGAACAGAGAAGGAATAACTGCTGATTTATGCCCTGCAATTGAAGCTTCAATAAAAAAAGCTGAACTCACAGGTGCTCCTGCCGGTGGCATGATGCTTCCTGACGGCAAAGTGATAACAGGTAAAACTTCAAGCCTTCTCGGTGCATCTTCAGCTCTTCTTCTCAATGCGCTTAAAGAACTTGCAGGAATTGATGAAAACATCAACATCATCAGCCCTGAAGTTATTGAACCTATATGTACACTTAAAACTGATAATCTTCATCACAGAAACCCAAGACTTCACTCTGATGAAGTTCTGTTGGCTCTTTGCGTCAGTGCAGTTACTAACCCCGATGCTCAATTAGCTATTGACCAGTTAGAAAAACTCAAAGGTTGTGATGCTCATTTCTCAGTAGTGATTTCTGACGTTGATGAAAAACTTTACAGAAGATTAGGTATCAATGTTACTTGTGAACCAAAGTATGAATCACGTACAAGAAAATAGAATATTTTAACTAAAACACTTGCTTTTTAAGTAGTGTTATAGTATACTAAGCAATGTGCTTCGGACATTTAGCTCAGCTGGTAGAGCATTCGCTTGACGTGCGAAGGGTCAGCGGTTCGAGTCCGTTAATGTCCACCAAATTAATCCGCAATCATGTTTTTGATTGCGGATTTTTTAGAATGAAAGAAGGTATATTTTATGAAAAAATCATTCACACGTTTCCCTGCATTCCCCCTTATTACTTGCGACCCGTATTTTAATGTATGGTCAATGAGCGATAAACTCAATGAGGATTTCCCGAGACATTGGACAAACATGCAGAATCCTCTTACAGGTTTAATCACAGTTGACGGCAAGGAAAAAATATTCATGGGCAAAAAAAGACACAATCCTTTTTATCATAAATATTTTGGAACTCCTGATAAAATTGAGCAGACAAACCTTGAAATTACTCCACTTAAAACAATTTATACATTCAGAGATGAAGTTGTTGAACTTGAAGTTATCTTCACAACTCCCCTGTTACCTGATGACCTGAAACTTCTTTCAAGACCGGTTTCATACATGTCTTACACAGTAAAATCAGTTGACGGAAAGAAACATGACATCTCCGTTTATGTTGACGTTTCAGGTATGCTTTGTACAAACACTCCGGATGAAAAAGTATTTTTTGGAAAAGAAGACAATTATGTTTATTTATCAAGCGGCCAAGATAAGATGTTGAAAACAAGTGGTGACGACCACAGAATTAACTGGGGTGAAGTAACACTTTCTGCACCAGCAGGTAAAACAGGTTTCACAGATGACAACCATAAATGTTCAGATATCAATGATTACAGAGAAATGCGAGTAATGGATAATTATCCTGCTATATACGGCATTGATGAACATAAAGAAGTTGAGACAGCTGCAGGTTACTTCTGTTTTGGCTACAACGACATTCTTTCACTTGAATATTTCGGAAGAGGTGTCAAAGGTTACTGGACAAAAGACAGAGAAAGTTTTGATGATATCATCACTCTTGCTATAAATGATTATGATGAAATCATGAAAAAAGTTGATGAATTTGATGCAAAATTAATTTCAGATGCTGAAAAAATCAGTGATGAATACGCTAAAGTTATTTCCATCGCTTACCGTCAGGCAATAGCAGCTCATAAACTCGCATGGGATGGAGAAACAGGAATTTTTGTTTCAAAAGAATGTTATTCAAATGGTTGTGCAGCAACTGTTGATGTTACTTACCCATCAATTCCACTTTTCCTTATCTATAATCCTGACCTTGTAGAATATATGCTGAATCCCGTTTTTGAATTTGCATATTCTGACAGATGGAAGTATGAATTTGCACCTCACGATGCAGGTCAGTATCCCCTTGTAAACGGTCAGGTTTATGGTGACCAGGGAATCAAAAACGGTCATCTCAGACTCCTCAGTCAGATGCCTGTTGAAGAATGCGGCAACATGCTTCTCTGCGTAGCTGCACTGTGCAAAAAGAAAAATGACACAAGCTATGCTGAAAAACATTTTGATATTCTCAATCAGTGGGCTGAATACCTGGTAAAATACGGCTACAATCCTGAAAATCAGCTTTGCACAGATGACTTTGCAGGACATCTCGCTCACAACTGTAACCTCTCAGTAAAAGCAATTATGGGTATGGCTGCATGGGGTATGTTACTTAAAATGATGGGCAAAGAAGATAAGTTTACTGCTGTTGCAAAAGATTATGCAAAACAGTGGAAAAATGACGCGTTTGACAAAGACCATTATAAACTTGCTTTCGATAAAGTAGATACATGGAGTATTAAATACAACCTTGTGTGGGATAAACTTTTCGGTCTCGGCATTTTTGATGAGGATATTTTTGAAACAGAAGTAAACTATTATAAAACAAAAGTAAACACTTACGGTTTACCTCTTGACTGCAGAAGTCTTTATACAAAGAGTGACTGGCAGATGTGGTCAACAATACTTGCTGATGACAACGAATATACTGACATGATTGTTGGTGCTATGCTTAAAATGCTTGAAGAAACATCAGACAGAGTACCTTTCACAGACTGGTACTATACCCACGATGCAAAACAGGTTGGCTTCCAAAACAGAACTGTTCAGGGTGGTCTCTTTATAAATATGCTGAAGTTCTGAAAATAAAAAAATTGTCCGCTTACTCAACCAAGTAAGCGGATTTTTTATGTTAAAATTCAATTTTATCAACAAATGCATTGAGCACTTTCACGTAGTCATCATGGCACACATAATAACTTTCAGCATGTGCTGCACCCGGGAAAACATGTAATTCTTTTACTTCCGATGCACAAGCATTATAAACATCATAAACCATTTCCGTGGGGACAAAATCATCATCACCACCATGTATGAACAAGAAAGGAACTTTGGCTTTTTTCACTTGCTCTACAGGTGCATTTTCTCTGAAATCATATTTACAAAGAATTTTGTTTATTATATTAGCAACATGCATTACAGGAAATTGAGGCAAATGAAAATTTCTTTTAAGTACATGAGCAAACTGATTCCACGCTCTGTTGTATCCACAGTCAGAAACAATTGCCTTGACTTGTTCCGGTAAATCAACTTCACCTGATGCATTCATTACAGTTGCTGAACCCATGGAAATGCCATGGAGCAACACAGAAGAATCTTTTCCGAATTTTTCAAGGGCGTAGTTTATCCATCCGATACAGTCGCGTCTGTCCCACCAAGCAAAGGTAATAAATTTACCATCACTTTCACCATGACCTCTGTCGTCCGGTACAAGAACATTAAATCCCATTTCGTGATACATACGGATGTAAGAACTATATTCATTTATACCACAGTTTTTGTAACCATGAATAGCTAATACTGTTTTTTTGGATTTTTCGGGTGCATAAACAAGAATACCTTTAAGGTTCAAGCCATCATGTGATTTGATTTCTACCCTTTCAAAGCCTTTATCAAAAAGCCACTTCTTTTCTGCTTTGAGAAAATCCATAAACGGTTGCATGTGTTCACTGTAATCATCCATAGTCATAGGATTAGGACCTTTTTTCGGTCGTTTAAGTGCAAAGCAGAACATACCTATTCCCGCACCTAAAGACGCAATAATAAAGAGAAGTACCAAAACAATTAAAATTATAAAAATAATATCCATAACATCACCCCGATTTTTTATTACAATAATTCTACATCAAAATAAAATTAAAATCAATATTTTTCTCTTGAATTTATTCAAATGTCGTTGTATACTTTTATGGGTGATTTAAATGACAGAAACAATAGGGCAAATTATAGGATTCATAGCAATGGGAATCATCGTTGCTTCATATCAACAAAAATCTCATAAAAACATATTAACTTTCCAGATGGTCTCAGGGCTACTTTTCACAGTACATTACATACTGCTCGGCGCATACACAGGTGCAGTTATGAACTTACTCGGTGCATTCAGGTCTTTAGTTTATGCAAACAGAGGAAAGAAATGGGCATCTTCAGTAATTTGGCCTACAGTATTTTCAATCGGCTTTCTGATTTCAGGAATACTTACATGGGATAACATTTTTTCAGTATTCCCATTAATTGCAATGTTAATGTCTTCAGTAGTTCTTTGGATTGAACAACCTAAAATTAACAGAATGTTTTCGCTTCCTACTTCAACATGCTGGTTAATTTACAATATTAAAACTCTTTCTTATCCCGGTATTATAACAGAAATTTTTGTTCTGGTTTCAATTATTATCGGAATTTTCAGACTCGATATCAAAAAGAAAAAATAATTTTATAACCGGCTCAGCATTATAAAACGTTGAGCCGGTTTTCATAATAAAAAATCAAGGGCAGATGGTGCACCATCTGCCCTCTTTAACTATTGAGTGGACGAAATTCAACAGTTTTGTTTAAGGTTGATTAGAAGTTAATTGTAGCAAATGTACCGTTGCTTCTGTCAACAATAGTCCATGTTTTTGAAAGACCGATCTTATCTGTGATACTTTCTTCACAAAGTGAAATTTTGAAGATACCATAGAACTGAGCTGTACCTGAAACTGTGATTTCATCAGCATTGTCAAGGATAGCTACAGACTGAGCAAGAAGGTTTGCGGGGATATCATCAATCTTTGTAGTTGTGAAATCAGCATAGGGAAGAGTAACTGTAGCATATACATATACGCCAAGACCGCCCTGGAGACCGATATCGATAAGCTGGATGCCGAAGATTGTAAGACCACAGTTGAGGCCGATAAGAGCTTCAGCAGTACCCATAGCATTGAATACTTTGGGAGCTGTTTCAGTAGATTCATAGATGAATCTGCCTTCGTTATCGATGATTTCATAACCTACACAGTTTTCTGTTGTGATGATGAGCTCTGCATAACCATAAAGGTTGAATACAACGCTTGCTTCAAGTTTGATTGTAAGAGGACCAGCGTTGGGGATCGGAATATGAGCTGTAAAGAGAGAGAAACGATGGTTGCCCTTCTGAAGTTCAAGATTTTCAAAGTTTGTCTTGATCTGGTCAACAATTTCCATGCTTGAGATGTCTTCTGTAACACCTGAAACAAGAGAAGCTGTGTAAGATGCGCTAACTTTTGTTGTATCAACGCAATCATAGTTGAGCTTCAGATAACCTTCCTTAACGTTTGTTTTACCATTCTTGAAAGAACCGTCAAACTTTGTAAGGAGTTCAAGGTTTGAAATAGAGTATGCTTTTCTGAGATTAACGCCTTCAGCTACATCACCTGAGATAGCGATATCGAAACCGCCATCGTGGAATGCGTAGTCGAGAGTTGCCTTACCAACATCAAAGCTACCTTCTGAAATTGTATCAACAACGAGATCCTTAACAGCGCCTTTGAGAGCTTCTTTATCTGTAAGAACTGTTTTAACTTCATCGATAGTTTCTTTGATGCCTTCGTTGTTAGCAACGCCTTCCTGAATTACTTCGCCTTCACCGCTAACAACCTGAGCTGCTGCCATGTTGGGTGAGAAGTTAGCTGCGTAATCAAGAGATTCAACAACATCTTCAAGTTTTGCTTCTTTTGTCTTTACAACAACACCATTAGATGTTTCTTTAACAGAAACTGCTTCATAGATGCCGCCTTCAAGATTTCCACTTACCTGAGGAACAGTAAACACATCACCTGCTGCAAGTGCAGTACCTGCGGGAAG
>JAZRNJ010000185.1:0-4316 GCA_045648125.1 Acutalibacteraceae bacterium | reverse complement strand
ACCTCCTTGTTATTTGTCTGCACAGGTAAATATAATAACACTATTTTCAGAAAAAAGCAAGTAAAATCTTAAAAAAATTTGATTTTTTTGCAAAAAAACTCCAATAATAACATTGAGACTCTTTTTGGGAGGTAAAATATGAATTTTCGCACCGATTTGGCACTTGAACGTCATGAAATTCTGGGAAAAGAGCATCTTACAGGTGTAGTTTCCGAAACAGAAGAAAAAGACAGAGTGAAAATAACACGTATTGAAATTAAAACAGAGGAAGCTGCAAAGCAATTATCAAAGCCTATAGGGAACTATGTTACAGTGGAAGTCCCTCCCTTTTCAGACGATGCTGAAATTTTTGATGAACGTTTTACGGCACTTACAGATGCAATCAGAAACATGCTCCCCGAAAAAGGTACTGCCCTTGTTGTAGGTCTCGGTAATATTTCCATAACCCCTGATGCATTGGGTCCTAAAAGTGCATCCTATATTCTTGCAACAAGACATATTTCAGATGAACTCAAAAAAGCAATAGGCTTTGAAAAAATGAGGTCAGTTGCGAGTCTTTCTCCGGGTGTTCTGGGTCAGACAGGAATTGAAACAGGCGAAATCATAAAAGGTGTTGTGGACAGAATAAAACCTGTGGCAGTAATTACAATTGACGCTCTTGCCTCACGTAATCTGTCACGCCTCGGATGCACTGTGCAACTTGCAGATACGGGAATAAGTCCCGGTTCAGGTGTGGGGAACTCACGCAAAAGACTTGATGAAAAAACTTTAGGTGTAAAAGTTATAAGTCTCGGTGTGCCTACCGTTGTTGACGGTGCAACTCTCGCCCATGACCTTATTGACAAAAACAAATCAGGTCATTATTCATTTCTTCCCGAAAGCGGACAGATGATGGTAACCCCCAAAGAAATTGACCTGCTTATTGAAAGAGCATCACGCCTTGTAGGAATGTCCATTAACTGTGCACTTCAGCCCGATATGTCTCGTGAAGATATACTGAGCCTTGTGTCATAATTTTTCAATTTACACAATATACTTTACCATCAGATGATGGAGGAATGTTCCGTGAAATTACGTGAAAATTCAAAAAGTATATTTGCCGTTTTTGCATGTTTTGCTTTTTCTTTTTTACTTTGTGCAGGTATAATCAGAGCCGTAGGATGTGCAAATGTTATCGGGACATGCGTTAAATTACTTCTGCCTGTATCTGCAGAAAAAGTTGATATACAGGATATCAGTCTCCTTGCAAAGAAAGGAATAAGTTTTTCTCTTCCAGGTAAAAGTGATAATAGCAATAATAAATCTACTGTAAAAATCAATTCCCTCGCATACATTCCCGATGATATTAAGGAAACAATGGAAAAGGCAGAAAAATCTTTTAATTCATCCGAAAAAGGCGGAAAAATTGTTTCAGAAACTTACGGCAGAGCAAGTGCAACTGATGTTGTGGGAAATATTTTAATAAAAAACACCACAGGAAGAAATATAGATTTTTCCGAACTTCTCAAGGGAACACCTTCTCTCACCAAAAGTGAAAAGAATGAAGTAAGTGTCCTTATTTTTCACACTCACACTACAGAAAGTTATCAGACGCTTGACAGAGACAGTTACCTGAAAAGTTTTTCTCCCCGAAATGAAGACGAAACAAAAAACATGATAAGAGTCGGCGAAGAAATTGCATCTCAACTTGAAAAAGCAGGAATCGGTGTAATACACGACAAGGAAATTTATGACAGAAAATATTCAGGTGCTTACGACCGTTCAGGAGAAGCAGTCGACAGATACCTTGAAAAATATCCGTCCGTTCAGGTAGTGCTTGATGTTCACCGTGATGCCATACAAACTTCTGAAACTATAAAAGTAAAACCCGTCACAACAATCAACGGTAAAAAAGCAGCACAGATAATGATAATTTCAGGTTGTGAAGGAGGAAATGTAACAGATTTTCCTCATTGGGAAGAAAACCTGAAATTCGCTCTCAGATTACAAAAAACTGCAGAAGAAATGTACCCTACTCTCATGAGACCTTTGTTCTTCTGCAACAGAAAATATAACATGTATAAATCAAAATGCTCTGTTCTCCTCGAAATGGGAAGTGACGGAAACACCCTTGATGAAGCAACGTATTCAGGAAGGCTTATAGGGGATGTGCTTGCAGAAATGCTCGGTGAGTATTTATAATCGGTGTGTTTCACATTCAGCCTCCCCTTGAAAAAGCAAGGGGAGGTGTCACGAAGTGACGGAGGGGATTTTTCGTTGAAAAGAAAGGAATTTTAAAAATGCAGAAAATTGTCAGAAATTATGTTATACTTACTTCGTTTTTGCTCTGTCTTACTTTACTTGCTACAGGCATAATCGGAGTAAATACAGAAACATCCTATGTAATAAGCGGTGAAAGAGATGATGTGCTGAAAGTACAGTCAACAACTTCCGAAAAACTTCTTGTAAAACACGGAGAAACAGAAGAAAACATCGTGTCCATCAACTCTTCTGACACATCAAACCTGATGATTTTCCTTGCAGGAATATTACCTGCTCCTCTTTCTAATATTGCATGGATTTTCTGTTGACTTGATTTGCTCACTATGGTATAATATTAAAAACTTAATATTTTACTGCCACCGGGTAGTTGCAATTTTTGCATTCGTTATACATCGTTAGGTCTTAGAAGATGTGTATCGGGTGCTTATTTTTTTGGAGGATTAAACAGGATGAAAAACGCTTTTAAAAGTCTGACCTTATTTGAAAAATGTCTGTGGGTTGTTTCCGTTATTGTTGTTGCAGGTACATTTTTTCTTTTTAAAAATACCGATTATCTGAATTTGTGTGCATCACTTATCGGAGTTACTGCTTTGATTTTTCTTGCAAAAGGACATGCTATCGGTCAGGTGCTTATAATTATTTTTGCTTTCTTCTACGGATATATTTCTTTCCGTTTCAGGTATTACGGAGAAATGATTACATATCTTGGAATGACCGTGCCAATGGCAGTTGTTGCCCTTATATCATGGATAAAGCATCCTTTTCAGGATACATCAGAAGTAGAAGTCAGCAAACTTTCAAAAAAGAAAATTTCTGTTATGATATTTTTGGCGGTTGCCGTTACTGTCGCATTCTACTTTATCCTCAGAGCCTTGGGCAATGCAAGTCTTATAACAAGTACCCTTTCTGTTACAACGAGTTTTGTTGCTGCATATCTGACTGCACTGAGAAGTCCTTATTACGCTTTGGGATATGCTGCAAACGACCTTGTGCTTATTGTTTTATGGATAATTGCATCAAAGCAGGATATTAATTCCGTGTCAATGGTAATTTGTTTTCTTGTGTTTTTCATTAACGATATGTACGGTTTTATTAACTGGAAGAAAATTGAAAAAAGGCAAAAAAATACTCCGTCAGTCTGACGGAGTAACTTTTTTCTCATAATTCATCTTATACACAAACGCTGCGACAACTGCTGCACATACTGCAGAAATAAGTTTACCTGCAATCATTGCACCTACAAAGGATTTGTCAAAAGCCATTGTAAATGCAAGGTGGTCACCGAAAACAAATGAACCTGAAACTGCAAATGCCATGTTCATGATAATTCCTTTTTTGTCCATTTTTTCAGCCATTTCAAAAGTAGGAATACTGTTTGCAAGGGATGAAATAAATCCCATAACGGAAACGTCGTTGATTTTAAGAACATTTCCGAGCTTTGCAAAAACTTTGCCAAGAACTTTCGAAACAACAAAGATAAGAGGGAAAACGCCTGCAAGGATAATACCGATATTGGCAACAATCTCAAAGCCTTCGAGGATATCTGTCATACCGGGGATAAGAGTTTTACCTGTAAGTGATTGGAAGATACCACCGACGAGACCTACCGTTACAAGGCACACAATAAGGTGACCGAGAATTTTGAAAATCTTAACGGAAAGTTCAGGTGCTTTGGCAATACCGAGACAAGTTACAATTGCGATTACTATAACAGGTGCTAAATTGAGCATAAGTCCCGCAAAATCAATTCCGAGCACAAGTCCCGATACAATGCAACCGACGGGAATTGTACCGATACCACAGAGAATACCTAAAAGAACTTCCTTGTGGAGTTCTTTTTTTATTGACCTGAGCGCAACGGGAATTGTGAAAGAAATTGTAGCACCGAGCATTGACGCTACAACAAGACCGTTGAAACCACCCATGAGAGGATTTTCAGCAAGGCTTTGGGCGAGACTTGCACCGCCTAAATCGTTGGCAAGAACAGAGCCGATAATAACCGATGGGTCAAAGTGAAAAATCTTTGCAACGGGAGTTATAACGGGAATGAGAAT
>JAZRNJ010000184.1:0-3935 GCA_045648125.1 Acutalibacteraceae bacterium | reverse complement strand
CAAAGAATTTATATATGTCAGATTGAACCCAGAACCCACATATCTCGGTGAATCTATTCCGATAAGCGGTAATGGTGACATCACAAATGATAAAGAAGGTGCATAAATGTTTGAAGTACCCGTATTGAACGAGAATAATGAAAAAATCCTTTGTGAAAGAAACGGCAAAAATTCTGATATGCTCATGACAATCAGAGTTAAATATCTCAAGGCAGGGGAAAGTATTTCATTCTTTGAAAAAGAAGACGAAACTGCTGTTCTTCTCGTTGCAGGAGCTGTTACCTTTGAATGGAACGGCAACAAAGAAAGAGGAAAGAGGAAAGACCCCTTTGAAATGAAGCCTTATTGTCTTCATGCTTCAAAAAATACACAGTTTACCGTTACGGCTGACGAAGACAGTGAAATTGTGATTCAGCAGACTGACAATGACAAAGAATTTGATGCTGTATTCTATAATCCCGACAACTGTCTTTATCAGGAGTTCGGCAAAGGACAGTGGGACGGCGCAGGACACAGAGTAGTGTCAACAATGTTTGACCCTGATAATGCTCCCTATTCAAATATGGTTATGGGTGAGGTCTTCAATAAACCCGGCAGATGGTCCAGCTATCCTCCTCATCATCATCCTCAGCCTGAGGTTTATTATTACAGATTTGACAAGCCTCAGGGCTTCGGTGCATGCTTCAATGCTGATGAAGTATACAAAAGTGTTGATTCCTCTGCATGCTTCATTCATGACGGTGAAGATCATCAGCAGGTTGTGGCCCCCGGTTACAATATGTATTATGTATGGATGATACGCCATCTTGACGGTGACCCATGGTATAAAACAACAAGATTTGTTGCTCCCGAGCATGAATGGCTCACAAAAATATAACTCTGGAGGTAAGTGTATATGCCTTTAATGACAACCGCTCAGGCACTTGTAAAGTTCCTTGACAATCAGTATGTTTCCTTTGACGGTAAAGAAAACAAGTTTGTTGACGGTATTTTCACCGTTTTCGGACACGGAATTGTTGTAGGTCTCGGTCAGGCGCTTGACGAAAATCCCGGTTCTCTTCGTGTTTATCAGGGTAAAAATGAACAGGGTATGGCTCACGCAGCAACAGCTTACGCAAAAGAAAACAACAGAAGAAGAATAATTGCATGTTCATCTTCAATCGGTCCGGGTTCTGCAAACATGGTAACAGCAGCAGCCACAGCAACCGTAAACAACATACCTTTGCTGCTTTTCCCTGCCGATACATTCTCAACACGTCAGCCCGACCCCGTACTTCAGCAGTTTGAACAACCCCATTCACTTGCAATCACAACAAATGACGCATATAAGGCAGTTTGCCGTTACTGGGACAGAATCACAAGACCCGAGCAGCTTATGTCAGCTATGATAAATGCAATGCGTGTTCTTACAGACCCCTCATGCACAGGTGCTGTATGTGTTTCTCTTTGTCAGGATGTTGAGGGTGAAGCGTATGATTATCCCGACGAATTCTTTAAAAAGAGAGTTCACAGAATCACCAGAGTAACTGCTCCCGATGAAGAAATCGAAGATATTGCAGAAGTTATTGCATCATCTCAAAAGCCTATGGTTATCTGCGGCGGCGGTGTAAGATATTCCGAGGCAGGTCAGGCACTTGTTGACTTCTGTGAAAAATTCAATATCCCTTACGGTGAAACTCAGGCAGGTAAGAGTGCTACATTCTCATCAAACCGTTACAATATGGGCGGTGTCGGTGTTACAGGCAACTCATCAGGTAACGATGTCGCAAAGATTGCAGACTGTATAATCGGTATCGGAACAAGATTTTCAGACTTCACAACAGCTTCAAAGTCACTCTATCCCGAAAAGAAGATTGTCACAATCAACACATCACGCTTTGATGCATATAAATTAGGTGCAACAAAGGCAGTCGGTGATGCAAAGGCTACTCTTCTCAGACTCACGGAAGTTCTTTCGGCAAAAGGCTACAAAGCAGCATACACAGATGAATTCGATAATGCTAAAAAGGCTTGGAATGATGAAATGGATATGCTTTCATCATACACTTATGATGAAAACTTCAAGCCTCTCATCAATGCCCGCTATGACAAGACTATTCCAGAGTTTATCGAGATGTACGGCTCATCTCTTACACAGACACAGGCTCTTGCTTACATAAGAAATAACATCGATAAAGACGCTGTTGCAGTTGCTGCGTCAGGCTCACTTCCCGGTGATATGCAGAGAATGTGGACATCAGAAAGTCTTTATACTTACAATATGGAATACGGCTATTCATGTATGGGTTATGAGATTTCAGGTGCATTCGGTGCAAAGCTTGCTCATCCTGACAGAGAAGTTTATGCCTTCTGCGGTGACGGCGGATACCTTATGCTTCACTCAGAGCTTGTAACATCAATTCAGGAAAATGCAAAAATCAATGTTCTTATTTTCGATAACTCAGGTTTCGGCTGTATCAACAATCTTCAGATGAGCAACGGTATCGGCAATCTTGCAACTGAATTCAGAAAGAGAGACGAAAACGGCAAGCTTCTCGGTGCACTTATTCCTATGGATTTTGCAATGAGTGCAGCAGGCTACGGTTGTAAAACATACACTGTCAAATCTCTTGATGACCTGAAATTTGCTCTTGAAGACAGCAAGAAACAGACAGTTTCAACACTTATTGATATAAAAGTTCTCCCCAAATCAATGACAGACGGTTACGGAGCCTGGTGGAATGTAGGTCTTGCATCAGTTTCTGAAATTGAGAGTGTAAGGGAAGCCTATAAAAATAAAACAGAAAATCTAAAAAAAGCGAGGAAGTATTAATATGCTTGATAAAAACAAAGTTAAACTCGGTATAGCCCCTATTGCATGGACAAATGACGACCTGCCCGACCTTGGTGCAGAAAACACATTCCAGCAGTGTGTGTCAGAAATGGCACTTGCAGGCTTCACAGGCTGCGAAGTCGGCAACAAATATCCCAAAGATCCCGATGAACTTCATAAGTATCTTGACATCAGAGGAATTCAGATATGCAATGCATGGTTCTCAACATTCCTTACAACAAAGCCTTATGAAGAAACAGAGTCTGAGTTCATCAAGCATATCACATTCCTTAAGGCTATGGGCGCAAAGGTTGTGGGCGTTTCCGAACAGGGACACTCAATCCAGGGTACGGATAAAGCTGTTTTTGATGAAAAGTATGTTATGAACGATGAAGAATGGGATATGCTCTGCTCAGGTCTTAACAAGCTGGGCAAGGTTGCAAAGGAAATGGGAATCACTCTCACATTCCATCATCATATGGGCACTGTTGTTCAGACAGCAGAAGAAATCGACAGACTTATGGCAAACACAGACCCCGAGCTTTTCAATCTTCTTTTTGACTCAGGTCATCTTGCATACTGCGGTGAAGATTACATGGCTGTTCTTAAGAAGTACATAGGCAGAATCAAGCATGTTCATCTCAAGGATATCCGACCCGAAGTAGTTGCAGAAGTCAAGAAAAACGGTCTGAGCTTCCTTGAGGGTGTAAGAATGGGCACATTCACAGTTCCCGGTGACGGTGTAATCGACTTTGAACCCATTTTCAAGGTTCTTGAAGAAAATGATTATGAGGGTTATGTTCTTGTTGAAGCAGAACAGGATCCCGCAAAGGCAAATCCCTTTGAATATGCAGTAAAAGCAAGAAAATATATAAGAGAAAAATCAGGACTTTAATAGGAGAGTAAAAATGGAAAAATTACAGTATTTCGTAAACGGTCAATTCAAAGACTCAAAGACTGATGTCTGGTATGACCTTCACAATCCCAGTACAGGCGAGGTAACAGGTCAGGCACCCTGCTGTACAAATGACGAAGTTCTTGAAGCAGTTGAAGCAGCAAAGGCAGCTTACCCTGCTTGGAGTGCAACACCCGCTAACAAGAGAGCACAGATTCTTTATAATGT
>JAZRNJ010000183.1:0-15923 GCA_045648125.1 Acutalibacteraceae bacterium | reverse complement strand
AGAGATTTTCATATAAACAGATTATGATTTTCTATCAATTAAGCCGTGCAATCGGTAATGTTATTATTGCGGTTTCTATGTGGACTTTAGGTGATAACCTTGCCCTTTGCGGAACAATATGCCTTGTTGTTCTTTTCTTCCTTGAAATGACAAAGACAGTTCCCACAACTGCAGGTCACGATATGAACATCAGAATCGGTGACTATCAGACATATCTTTCAGGCGAAAGACTTGAAAGCTTTGCCGGTATTTTCGGTTGGTTCACAGGTCCTATCACATCATTTATCGGACTTGTTATTCCTATTTTCCTGCTCAAATACGGCTTCAACAGTAACTGGGAAATTCTCTTCTTTGACGGTTCACGAAGAAATATTGTTGTTGTCCCCATTATTATCGACACAATCGGCTTCTTCCTTATGGCTATCCCCTATCTTTTCTGGGACTACGATTCAAAGAAACAGAATCTTGTTATGGAAGTTCTCAAACGCCGTGCAGAAGTAACTGAAAAGGAAGCTGAAAAAGAAGGCGTTACAGTTTCCGGCGGTTATAAAGGTTAAGGAGGTTGAGAACATGAAAAAAGATAAAAAAGCAAATAATCAGGTTGAAGAAAATATTGTTCTTGACATCCCTGAAAACGAAATCTGGACTTATCAGGTTCCCGGTCTTGCAGAGCCTCATATCGGAAAAACTATCAAAAATTACACTCTGAAAAAAATTATTTTTGTTATTGTAATTCTCATTTCCGTTTCACTTTCAATCTATTTCAGCGTTATGGCTTTGCGTAACGAAACATTCGAATATACTGAAACCAAAAACGGATATGAGTTTTCAAAATTCAGTAACACAGGCTACCTTGATGAACTTGAAATTGACTATGTTTCAGATATTGAATACATAGCAGGTAACAACGACCCTGCAACAAACTTCAGGGTGGTAAAAGATACAACAAAACCTGTTACATCTGTGAGAAAATTCACACTCAACTGTGACGATAAAATCAAAACAATTAAAATCGGTGCAGATGTTGAATTTGTGGACACAAAGGCTTTCTACTCATGTTGGGCATTGCAGACAATTGAAGTTGACGAAAATAACCCCAACTACTGTGATGTTGACGGTGTTCTCTACAACAAGGATAAGACAGCAGTTCTCTGCTATCCATGTGACCACGATGAATACCTGAGACAGAAATACGGTTACGAAAGAGAGCTTTACACAGAAGAAATTACACCTGAATACGAAAGAGATATTCAGACCTATGTTGTTCCCTCAACAGTTACAAAAATTGATGAAATGTGCTTCAACTATGCAAATCTGAGAGTAATCTACCTTCCTGAAGGTCTCAAAACAATTGAAACACTTTCTGTTTTCAAACTTCATGAGAAAAAAGACCAGTGGGGAACTACACCTTCTCTTTATAAAATTTCATCATACAAAGGCGTAAATGTAACTGATACTCATTTCACAACTGAAGAAGCTTTGGGTGAAGTTTATCTCTCACTTCCCGAGGGACTTGAATACATTGGTTCAGACGCTTTCAGTTACAATCAGGCTCTGACTTATGTTTACATTCCCGAAAGCGTAAAACATATCGGACACCACGCTTTCTGGGATACAGTTTACAAAGAAAACGGTGAACTGAAAGGTGTGACTGTAGTTAATGTAAGCCGTACTGAAGAAGATTTCACGGCAGATACTGAAATCGGCGATGATTGGCTCCCCAAATATGACTATCTTCTTTTCAAGAAGAGAATTGATGTTGCTTATTCATCAGAAAGACAAGCAAAATAATTTAACAGCGGTCAGAAAAACTGGCCGCTGAATTTATAGGAGAAAACTTATGGAAAAGAAATTTTTTGATCACATCATCCATGGTGGTGACTATAACCCTGACCAATGGATAAACACACCTGAAATATGGGATGAAGACATGCGTCTGATGAAACTTGCCCACGTAAACAGTGCAACTGTTGGCATTTTCTCATGGTCAATGCTTGAGCCAGAAGAAGGAGTTTACAACTTTGAATGGCTTGATAAAATACTCGACAAGCTCTATGAAAACGGAATTGACGTAATTCTTGCAACACCCTCAGGAGCAAGACCCGCATGGCTTGCACAGAAATATCCTGAAGTTCTTCGTGTGGAAGAAACAGGTGTAAGAAACGAATATGGTGTAAGGCACAACCATTGCCTTACCTCTCCCGTTTACAGAGAAAAAGTAAGAAACATCAACCGTAAACTTGCAGAAAGATATAAAGACCATCCTGCAGTAAAAATGTGGCACATTTCAAACGAATACTGTGGCGAATGTCATTGTGACCTCTGTCAGGAAGCATTCAGAAATTGGCTGAAAGAATATTACCACAACTCTCTTGATGAACTCAACTTCAAGTGGTGGAACGGTTTCTGGAGTCATCAGGTAACTGACTGGTCACAGATTAATTCACCTAAATTCAGAGGTGAAAACCACGTTTCTGCAATGAAACTCTGCTGGAACAGATTTGTTTCCGACAGTCACATTTCTTTCTATGAAAACGAAATTGAACCTCTCAGAGAAATCACACCCCATATTCCCATTACAACAAACTTTATGAAAATGTATAACGGAATTGACTATCAGAAAATGGCAAAAAAACTTGACCTTGTTTCATGGGATAACTACCCTGCCTGGGACCAGAACAAAAACAGAAAAGAAGCCCTTGAAGCTGCATTTGTACACGATGCATTCCGTTCAATGAAAAACGGTCAGCCTTTCTTTATGATGGAAAGCACACCTTCACAGGTTAACTGGCACGATGTAAACAAACTCCCAAAACCGGGTATGCAGGAAATTTCATCAATTCAGTCTGTAGCACACGGTGCAGACAGCGTACAGTATTTCCAGTGGAGAAAAAGTCGTGGCGGCCACGAAAAATATCACGGTGCAGTAGTTGACCATTGCGGACATGAGAACACAAGAGTTTTCAGAGATATTTCGAGACTCGGCAAAAACCTTGAAAAGTTAAGCGATGTTGTAGGCGGATATTCCGATTCTAAAGTTGCAATAATTTATGACTGGGAAAACAGTTGGGCAACAAAGCATTTCCACGGTTTCAATAACATCAACAGAAGTTATTTTGAAGAAAGCATAAAATGGTATGCTCCCTTTATGAAAAAAGGTGTGTCCGTTGACATAATTGCAATGGATGACGATTTTTCAAAATATGATTTAGTTATTGCACCTTTCCTTTATATGCTCAAGGACGGCACAGACAAACGTATTGAAGAATACGTTGAAAACGGAGGTAACTTTGTTGCAACATATCTTCTCGGTCTTGTTGACAAGGATGACCTTTGTTTCCTTGGTGGTTTCCCTGCAAATAATCTCAAAAAGGTCTTCGGTATCTGGCACGAAGATACCGATGGTTTACCCGAGGGTATCAAAAACTCAGTTGCATATAACGGCAAAAATTATGACGTTGTTCATATCTGCGATATTATCCACGCAAATGAGGCAGAAGCTCTCGGAAATTACGAAAAAGATTTCTATAAAGACCTCCCTGCAGTAACAGTAAATTCTTACGGCAAAGGTAAAGCATATTATGTTGCTTTCAGAAATGATGACGACTTTGCAGAAGATTTCCTCAGTCAGTTTGATATTAAACCTGATGCAGACATAAAACTTGCAGACGGTGTTTATCTGAGAAAAAGAGGAGACCTTGTTTTCGTAATGAATTTCTCAGATGAAGAAAGAACAGTTACTCTTGATAAGGAATACACAAATGTTATCACAGACGAAAAAATAAACGGCGAAGTAAAACTTCCCGTCTCAGGATATCTTGTGCTTAAATAAGGTAGTTTTTGAATTATCATATCGTAGGGGAACCGTTTCGGTTCCCGCAAGGGTTTCATGAAAAATTATTCGGGACGGGAGACCCGTCCCCTACGATATAACCGTCCACTTCAAAAAAGGAGGGCTTCTGTGCCCTCCTTTTTTTATTTATGGCTATACGCTCTTACATAGTCTACGATAAATTCTGCAGTTTCGCCTTTTTTGAGGCTTATGGGGCCTGTACCGTGACGGTCAGCGTATGCTACACCGTTTTCACCTGCAATTTCGCATGAAAGAATAAGATATTCAGGATTCTGACTTACACCACCCTGAGAAAGTCTTCCACATTCAACTCCGTTGATGTAGAAAATATATTCTTCGGGAGTCCATTCAAGACCGTAGGTGTTATATTCTTCGTAAGGATTATTTGCAAACCATCTGCCGATTGAATAACCCTGATGCATTCCGTCATAGCCGTCAAAGTGGATACCGCAGACAACGCTGTCACCTGCACCCCACCATTCATCTTTGTAATACATTGACTCAAAGATGTCAACTTCCGTACCGTCCTGACCTGAGCCGTCCTGATTATAAACTCCACCGTTCATCATCCAGAAAGCAGACCACATACCTGTTGATTTGGGGAGAATTGCTCTGCACTCAAAGTAACCGTAAAGGAAATCTGCTTTTCCGTGGGTTGCTACCATGCCTGTGTAATAACCTTCTCCGTATTTATCAGGTGAACCGAAAGTATTTCCTTCAAGGGGAGTTTCCTTATATTCTGTTTTTATTACAAGGTTTCCGTCTCTGACTTCAATCATGTCCTTGTGCCAGTAACCGCCTTTACGGATGGGACCCCAATGAAGTGTGTCAACAGACTGGTTATCGTCCCATTTAGTTGTATCAAGTGTGTCACCTTCAAATTCATCTTCCCATACAAGTTCAAACCTCTCTTCAAGGTTGAGTGACTGACCTTTCGGAATTGCAGGAAGGTCAAGAAGATGAGGAAGTTCAGGTGAAATAAACATTAAAATTGCAACGAAAAATTCAAGAATTTTTGCAGCCATGGTATTACCTCCAAAGTTCTTTTTTCAACATTATACACCATGTAAATTTATTTGTCAAAAGTAATTCCCCCATTCTTTAAATGAGGGAATTTTTGCTTTATTTAGCCATTTCTGAAAGAAATTTACCAAGTGCATTTGCTGACTGTCTTCTGTCAACAGGAGCAAGAAGAACTTTACCTGTTCCTCTGTAAACATTGACAAGACCTTCACCTGATGCTGCTGAGCCGATAAGTGATTTACCTGAGCGTTCAACTGTAAAATCAAGAGTGCTGCTCCATGCAATTGCAAAGTTACCGTCCACCTTGAGAACGTCATTTTCAAGATAAATTTCAACAAGTTCTTCTTTGGGACAGTCACATTCAAGACAACATACGCCTGTTCCGTTAAGGCTGAGATTGAAAAGACCTTCACCACCTGCTATTGCAGAAGAAATATTAGAACGCATCACTGCTTTATGCTTTACAGAAGAATCACATGCAAGGAAAAGTCCGTCATCAAGAACAATTGAACCGTTCCATTCGTTAAGGTCAACAAGAATAATGTGTTTATAAGTAGGTTCGAGAACAAGAGTACCGTTACCTGTATACTCAGGCTTGATAGCAGACTCACCTGTCACCTTACCTCTTACTGCTTTTCCGAAAAGGTCGCCCACACCCTTGATGCCTGTTGTTGCATTTACGTTGCCCACTGACCACTGCATTGAACCTGACTGACATGTAATTCCGTTTGACTGAGAAAGGTTGCAGATTACCTGTTTTTTACGAACATTCATCTCGTTACAGAAGTAAGCTGTCATTGCAGTTTCAGGTGTAACGCTCAGGTCACGCTTATATTCAATAACAGTAAAAGGTGCTTTCTGGTCGATGATAGCAATATCATCATTGTTCGTAAAGTTGTTTACGTTATACATTATGTTTCTCCTTTTTATAGATTTTATCAAGATACTCTGAAAGAATTTTCCAATTATTGACGGTCATATATTCTCCTCTGCCACCATCTGTTCTCATTTCTAAAGGAATGGCTGATTTTGTGTCAAGAAGCACAGGTGTTAACCCTGCATTTTTTGCACCGTCAACATCAGGCACTCTTCCGTCACCACAGTACCAACAGTTTTCAGGCTTTACACCTGCATAATTTGTGGCACAGAAGAAAATTGACTTACACGGTTTTGCAAGAAGAATATCTGCACTTGTAAGTATAAACTCCATTTTATTATCAGGCAACCACCTGTCAATTGCAAGTCTGAGCCCTTCACCACTCATTGCATTATTGCTGATAACTGCAGTACGAATGCCGAGAGAATGAATTTTACAAAGAAGTTCATTCACACCGTCAATAACTTTCCTTTCAGAATTATAACGGTCAAAAATTTCTTCCTGCTCTGCAATGGAAATATCAAAGTGAAGTCCTGCTGTCATAGTAACAAATTTCAGTGCCGATGACAAAGAGAAATCAAGACTTACTCCTGACTCCGATTTATGAGAGCCGATTTCACACATATATTCGTTCCACAATTTTTCAAGAGTATTGTCATCTGTCACATCAGGATTAAGCGATGCTTTACGAATGGCAGAAAGACCGTCAATTGCAATACACTTAGTATCGTCAAACAATGTGCCACCAACATCAAACAAAATCATTTCAGGTTTATGATTATATGACATTTTACATTACCACCTTAATGCTTTTCGCAGAGGTATACGTCACAAACTGCGTCTGCTTTTCGTCTGTCTGAGAAAAGAGAGTTAATTTCAATTTTCTTACCTGACATATTTTCAGGTAAATCAAAGAAGAATGTATTGTTTTTGTCACTGCCACAAACTGCATGTTCCCATTGATTTGCCTTGTAATCAGGTGCACGTCTCGGGAAACCGCAGAGTTTTCCGTCAATTTCCACGGTACAGTAAACACATTCTTCACCATGAACACCGTTCACTGCAACGGCAAGGAATGAGCCGTTCTTGTATTCAGGCAAAGTAAATTCACCTGATTTTTTGACTGCAGTTTTTCTGTGGCTGTAATGAGACTGCATATTGTTTGCAAATGCATCCTTTGTTTCTATAACCTTTCCGTCTTTCATAAGTCTTACATGATAAATTCTGTCAACGGGATTTTCAATTCTGAGATAACGGATTTTATCCTTTATTTCATAAGAAGAAACTACTTTTTTACCGTGAAGGTCATAGAGAGTATGTGCAGTGAATCTGATTATTTCTGCTGTGAAATCGTCATCTGCAACATTCAATTTAACAAGGTCTGAGTTTTTCCATGTTTTCAGGTCAGATGAATATTCTGCAATGAGAGGTACTTTCTGCACTTCCACTTCTCTTGTGGGATAGTCACCTGAGAAAAATTCAATTTCAACACTGTCACAGTCAATTTCTTCCTTGAAATCAACTCTCAGACAACCGCCTTCAATTCTTCTGTTTTCGTCGCAATATGTTTTTGACTGAGAATCATAGAAGGTGTTATCGTCTCCGTCAAACATTGCTTTTGCCTCACAGCCTCTGAGAGCATAGTGCTTTTGTGAGAAGAATACATCACGTGCTTTTTTTACTTCAGGAATTTTTGTTTCACCTGAGCGTTTAATGCTTCTGATTTCAAGAGAATCGTTACCTATCGAATACATTGCACTTTCATAGAGATACTCGCCGTTTGCAGGATTTTTTTCTTCTTCACTGAGTGTACCTAAGTAAACAGGTGCTTTTTCTTTTATATCTGTTTTTTCGATTTCTGCAAAGAAAGTTTCTTCACCATTTATGAGAAGAGAAACTTTTCCTCCATCAGATTTCAGATATTTCACTTCTGTAGGAACGCCCTTTTCATCTTCTTTTACAATTTCATATTCACAGTTTGTCAATATGGGTTCAGCCTGAGAAACTTCTGAAATTTCAATAAGTGTTGCTCTGAAAGGAAGAAGCTCAATTTCAACTGTATTACCCATTTCAAAAAATCCAAGATGTTTTTCGTAAGGATGGTGAATACTTACAGATAACTTTTTATCGGTAAGAATGCCTATAGTTTCATTAAGTTTTAAAGTAATTTTCTTTGTTTCCCATGAATTGTTACCGGTTGAAACAAAACGCTTTGTTTCACTACCTCTTGATACTGCATTCTCTCCGTAACACTCAGGAAGAATTTTTCCGTTTACAAGAATTGGCGCATTTCTTCTGTGGAGATTATAGACTCTCGCCAGTTTCGGCAGTTCATCATCACGCATAAACCAGGGATTTCCGTAAATCTCGGGAGCAAGAATAAGCGAACGGTTGAAACCCTGATAAACAAGCTCATCCTCAAAATAATCTATTGATGAGGAAATACAAACGCCATGGTCTTCTGCAAGACGTTCAAGGTTATCCGTGTGACCTCGTGTGAACATAAACGCTCTGTTATGCATTGCAGTATTCTGATTGCATGTCGAAACATCAACATAAGTTTCCATTCCGTTCCAGAGATATGTAGTTACAAAATCCTCTGCCTCGTAAAATTCAAGACGATGATTAAGCACAATCAGGTCGGGAGAATATTTTCTGCATTCCTTGAGCATATCTGCAAAAACTCCTGCTTTTTCAGGACGGAGATGTCCGCACACACCGTCAAGTTTGAAAAGTGCAAAATTATGGTCACGGCAAAGATGCACAAAGAAATCAAATCTTTCTTTCTGGCTTTCTTCTGTGTCACCATAACCGTCAGGACTTCCCCACAGACCCATACGGATACCCGCTTCTTTTGCTTTTGCAACAACTTTATCGTATTCTTCGGGATACTGACTACGGAATTTTTCACCGTTTAAGTTACCGTAACCCTCACTTGCACCGTCAAAGTTACCTGCATCCCATGCATAGATTTTGATTTCCATGCCGTATGTATCTTTTAAATATTTGAAAAAGTCAAGATTTATGAGAGTATGCTCTTCTGTTGAGCCTTCATTTGTATTGTTAATCCATGAAAAATATTGAGGGATTGACGGAGTAAACTCGTCTGCACCTGCATTTTTTGCTATTTTTTTCATAAAAATCCTCCTTATAAAAATCAGATTATCAGAACCATTATACTATTTACATAAAACAAACACAACATCCAACGCAAATTTTTTATTTTTATAAATCTGTTTATTTTAACTTTTTTCGTTTTTCGGCATAACCAAGATAATATTCAGGAGAAACATTATAAAATTCACATAATTTCATAAAATCTTCAATTGTAAGTTTAGCACGTCTTTTTTCAATATGGTCATACCCCTGCTGTGATTTGTTAATTATTTCTCCTACTGTTTTCTGACTCAAGTCACGGTCAATTCTTTCTGCAATAAGTCTGTCTAAATAATCCATAATATCACCCGATATTATTTTACAAAACTCAATGATTGAGTATTGACAATCACTCATACTTTGAGTATAATTGATTATACAAAACATATTTTTATCTATATGAGGTGGTTTTATGAATTTTGGCAACACGTTGGAAGAACAGTATGCAAAAATTTCTTCAATTAACAGACTGTTAGAAAAATACTGCAAGGTTTTCTCTGGTTTATTTTATGTTTACGCAGGAGGGGCATTGTTATCAGCATTATTTATTAAAGAAGTTAGGGTTGCATTAATAATTGCTGCTGCCATAGGTATATTATTGGGTTTGTTTGCCGGCAAAATTTTAGGCAAAATGTATGGTTGGGCTTGGATAACTTTCTGTGAAAAATACAACCCTAAAGGTCTCGCAAAATCTCTCACAAAAGCTACACACAATAGTGCTGTAGAAGGTTATATTTTCGGTGGTTCAAGCGGAGCAACAGCTGCTGTTTCCGGTGTTGCTATTGTCTTTGCCTTTTTACTTACCATCTATATTTGGAAAGGTTTCTTTTGCATGATTAAATACTATAACCTTCCGAAAAAAGAAAAGGAACTCAAAGAACAGCTTGAAAAGAAAAAAGCAGAAACAATTTAATTTTAATAAAAACACAATATCAATTATACAGAAACGGACTTTTCACTTTACTGTGAAAAGTCCGTTAGTTATATACTTTATTTTACGCTGTCAAAAATTTCATAGAAGTTGCCGATGAATGTTGGTGCTGCACCTTTACCGTAGGAAATGAGACACCATGTATCGCTGTCAAATTCTCCTGAAAATTCGTTATACTGAAGACCTGCAAGAACATAGTTTGCAGGGTTTGCAACATAACCTGCAGCATCATTCATAAGGTCCATGATGATAATATTTTCACCTGTGTATTCTCTGATAGGTTTCATTCCAAAGCCTTCAGCACCACTTCCTCCAAGAAGAAGTTCACCGAATGTTTCACCGGGACTCATATAAACTTTCATCTGTTCACCGATTTCAAGATAGCCTGTTTCTGAAACTGTGTAGAAATTGCCTTTTTTATCTTTGAGAACAAAGTTATCTGCAACTGATGTTTTACCAAGAAGTGCAATGATATTGTTATCAATTTCAACTACAAACTGTCTGAGTTTTATGTTGAGAATAGGTTTGACTTCTTCTTTTTCTACCGTCTTAAGACCTTTGTACCAGACAGTATAATCTGCCTGACCCTCATAAGTTTTCACACCAAGTCTGTCACCTGTTTTTTCGTTAAGGGCAATTCTTTCTTCTTCATTCATGCTCATACCGAGAAGAATGTAGCCGATTTCATAACCATAACGCACAGCAGTATAATGTGAATTTCCGTCAATACCGTCACCTGAGTAATGTCTTGAGGAGGTAACTGTTGAAACATTGCCCTGCAGGAAAATGAAATTATATCCTGCACTGTTCAGGACTTTTTCTGTGTACCAGATAAAGTCTGCAGTAAACTTTTTATCGAAAGAAAGAAGTTTGTCCGGGTCTGCTGTTGCCCAGTCGTAGCTTGCTGATTCAGGATGACAACCGAATGTAGCAATAATTGTGGGAGTTTTTTCAGCGTCTGTGGGAACAAATTCAAGCTTATAAAGGTTTTTGTCAAGTGAAATAGGTGCTGTTCTGTCGTGGATATATTCCTCAACTTCAATCTGTGAATAGAACATTTTACCTGTCGTCATATCGCTGAGTGCCGCTTCAACTGCTTTTCTTGAACCTGAAACAAGTGACTCAATAAATGAACGTTCAACACCGTATTTTACATTCTTACTGAAAATATTATTTATAATACAGCCGATAGGGTCTGTCCACACGCCCTGAGAGTCAATACCTGTATGAATGTGAGTGCATGAAACGTTAATGCTGACAATATTATATTTTTCGGCAAGGTCTTTCATTCCCTCACGGATGAGTCTGACATCTGCATTTGCAAGACCCATTGCATCAACCGAAATGAACACAACATTACCTCTGCCTGAAGAATCGTTCATCACAATTGCTCTTGCCATAAGGTCTTCTTTTACACCGTCTTCGTCTGTGTACATATCGTCACCGAAAACGTAAGGAAGATATGCACCTTTTGCATATTTCTTTGTACCGAAATCAGCGGGAAGCACAGATGCTTTGCCGTAACCCAGATTCCACACTTTTTCGCCCTGAGGTTCATCTACAAAAGTTTCAGTACCTGCATAGAAATTATCGTACTTCTCAATATCAAAATCTTCAAGCTTTTCAACTGCACGTGATGCAGGAATAACAAGGTTAAGTGCAGTGCCGAGAAAATCATTGATAAAGAAATTGCTCACTGCATTGAGAACTTTTGAAAGTTTGATTTTAATTTCAAGGGATTTGTCTTCTTTTGCTTCTGTTTCAGCTACATATTCTGCTACAGACTGATACTCTGCCTGTGTTTCTGCAGAAGCAATTACTACCGTAGAAAAAAACATGCAACAGCAGAGAAGAATAGAAATAAATTTTTTCATTGACTTTTTCATAATAATACCTCGCTTTATAATAATTTTTATTTATTAACGCTTTTGAGAACACAATTTCCGTCACGTGTGAACTGCACGACGGTCATTGAAATATTTTCAAGAGAAAATCTGAAAACATGAGGCTTTACACCCAATGCTGTGGGAATAAGATATTCAAGCATTCCGTGATGGCTGAAAACTGCAACTCTGTCACCGAATGTAAAACGTTTTTTTATGTAATCAATAAACTTTTCTGCACGAAGGTCGTTATCTTCCTTTGCTTCACAGCCGAAGTTATACTCTTTTGTACCGAAAAGATTTTCGCACATTTTTGTGTTTTCATAGTGCTTTTTCAGATATTCTTCACTGCATCCGTAATACCCCTCTGTGCAACCACATTCAATAAGTTCAGGGCATATTTCAAGGACGGGTTTATCTTTTTTTGCTTTGCAGACACCTGCACCTGTTTTGAACGCACGAAGAAGTGAGCTTGAAATAAAACCATCAATCGGAACATCTTTCAGCTTTTCACCAAGGATTTTACATTGCTCTTCTCCGTAAGGTGTCAATTCACCGTCGCAGTTATCACGGTCACCGATGTTTGTGTACTCCGTTTCTGCATGTCTTATGAAAATTATTTCAAGTATATCTTTGTTTTCCATATTACTGTAACTCCTTTTCAATAAGCTCTGTAATTCCCTTTGTTATATCGTTTGCAATTTCTTTGATATAGGGCACTCCGTTTTCCATTGCGTAAGACCTGAATTCACGGAGCATGTCCTCATCGTTTATGTTATCACCTACTGCAATGACATCCTCATATTCTGCGCCTGTAATATCCATAAGAAGGTACAGACCCTTTGCCTTGTTCATGTCATGTCTTACAATGTCAATACATCTGCCGTTCTGCAAAGGATTGAGTTCATGCGTAAATTTTTCTTTGATACACTTTGTTACTTTTTCAGCCTCTTCAAAGGTATCGAGCATAGTGCTTATCTGAGTGAAATAAGGAATTTCGGGAACATCCCGGGAAGTGTAGCAGCCGTCTTCTTTTTCTTTGACAACTCTGCAAGGAAAAGCTGTATGAACATCTCCGAAAGGACAATCAAGTTCAAAAAGAAGTTGGAGCAATGGTTTTGCAAGACTGCCGTCGCACCTTGTATCACAGACAACAGTGCCGTCAGGCTTCATGATAACTGCACCGTTATCGGCAATAAGATAATCACAGATTAAGTTGTTTTCATCGTAAAGTTCACGAAGTTCTACGACTCCCCTGCCGCTGATAATTGCAAAAATATTTCCTGCTTTACGCCAGGTATCAATTGCATTTATCTTTTTGTCATCAATACCGTTATGGTTAAGAGTACCGTCATAGTCACTGCCGATAATTTTCACACTATCACTCCTATATTAAACTTAAAAGGTCATGGGTTCCGAAACAGTTGTAAAGACTTTCATCAAGCAAATCCATATTCACATCGGAATATTCCACTTCTTTTGAGTAGCTGTACATAATTTTCACTCTTGTTTCAAAATCAGGATTTTCAAAGTAAACGTAAATCCTGCTGATAACTATACATGCAAAAACACCGTACTTCACTTTGGTCAGAACATCATAATCGTAAAGCGCTTTGAGAAGATATCTGAAAATATAATATTTCATCAGCTTTTCAAAATCATCCTGATAGTTTATTATTGTTTGCTCTGAAAAGTTTGTGCTTTTGATTTTCTGCAAAAACAGTTTTCTTTCCTCTTTGATGTATTCCATGTTTTCAAGGATTTTTATACAGTCTCCAAAACTTCTTTCATGTTTTTCATCTGAGAAAAATTCTCCGTCAATGTCTTTCTGAAAATCTCTTACCCGTGAAAGAAGAATATTTATTTTTTCTTTAAATGTAATTTCTTTGTTTTCAAGAATATCAAACATTTCTTTTCTCAGGAAAAGAAGTTCATCGAGAAAAATTTCATCAATTTCTTCTGGCAGTTCTTCTCTTTCTTCAGATAAAACAAGGTTGAATTTTTCTTCATCAAGGAGCATTATCCTTGCTGCTTCAGGGCAACCGAAACCAAGACCCATTTCACGGAAAAATCCGAAATCATCAAAAAATCTGGGAAAAAGTTTACACGTTTTACTGAGAAAATCTTCACCTGCAGTCATGTGAATTTCACACAAATTGCACTTATTGAGAAAGGGACATCTGTCACCCTCTGAGAGGGTAAAAAGTTCACATCCTGTTTCATCTGTTACAATATAGTTTTTGATTTTCTCTCCCAATTCACCTGAAACGGACAAATATTTTTCTGATGTTTCAGGGTCAATGTCAACTTCCCAACCGATACAGCATGTATCGGAACACTCCCCTGCTATGCATCTGAATTTCTTGAAATATTCAGGAACATAAATTTTAATTTAAATCACCTACTCTGACATCTATATAAACAGGACAATGATCTGAAGCAGTAAGGGATGCTTCGTCAACTATTGTATCATAGTAAAGCACATCTGTATCGGGAGTTACGAAAATGTGGTCAATTGACTGAATTGTGTTGATATGTGTCTGTCGGTAAGAAACTTTACCTAATTTCCAATAACCTGATGTGTAATCTTCTTCTGTACCTGTACCGTCACCGAGGTGATAAGTTGACGCAACAAGGCCTCTTTTTTCTGCTGCATATTTTCCGTCCTTAAAGGATGTGAGTTTTTCAAAAACTTTATATTCATTTGAATTTTCACGTGCGTTATAGTCACCTGTACAGAACATAGGAAGGTTGTATTTTTCACCGATTATTGCAAGAAGTCCTGACATTTCAATTGCTTCATGAACACGTCTGTCCGATGTTAAATCCCAATGAGTTGAAGTTACAATAAATTTTTCACCCGTCTCATTTTTCATTTCAAAAACTGCCCACATGAAGTTCCTGCAATTTTTGTTATAGTTAACCATATAGGGCGATTGTCCCCATTTTATGAGATTGACTGTCTCTGTATTATAGGCAATGGTTGAATAGTTTACTTCACCCCATATTTTAATTTTGTTCTCATTTACAAATTTGTATGTACCGAAATCTGTTTTCAGAGAGTCATACCACTCTGCGTTCACTTCCTGCATACCGATAACGTCAGGCAGATATCTTGAAACAACATCACGTACAAGGTCATCTCTGCCCTTGACTGCAGGTTTATTGCTCCAGTCACTTGCAAGAATGTTGAAAGACATAACACGGATATCTGAATTTTCTGTTCTTACCCCTGCATCAGGGTCGTTATCATAAAAAGTTTCCGAAAATTTCCATTTTGCAGTAAGTGTAATATCCTCAGAAACAGTGTCTTTTTCAAAATTCCATTTCTGTTTTCCGTTATACCAACCGTTGAAAACAAGACCTCTGTTCTCAGGTTCTTCAGGCGGTGTTATGAGAGAACCCGCTTCAGCAACATAAGAATAAGAGGGCGTACCATTCATAAAATCAAAAGTAACATCAATAACTCCGTTATCCTGAGGAGTCACTGCAAAGCCTCCGCCGTTAAGAATCTGAACAACCTGAAAAACTGCTACAAGATAAGAAACAATAACTTTTAACATAACAACACCTCGCTTTTTTCTCATTATATCACACAGAAACTTACTCTACAAGATTTTTTCTTCTTGAAAATAAAATATAATGAGTATATAATAAGTTTATCAGTATAGGAAAAGGAGTTTCACCATGAAAAATTATGATATTGCTGCTTTTATATGGCCCTCATACACAGGTGATGAACCGAGAACAAGAATTTTCTGGCCTGAGGGTTACGGTGAATGGCAGACCGTAAAAGCTATGACAGACAAAGGTTACAAAGGTTGCCGTTGGCCCCGTATTCCTACCTGGGGATATGTGAATGAGGCTGATAAATATGTTATGGAAATGCAGATTTCATGTGCCGTAAATTACGGTGTGAACGTATTTATCTACGACTGGTACTGGTACGATAACCGTCCTTTCCTCGAAAACTGCCTTAATGACGGATTTCTCAAAGCACGTAACAACACTGATATGAAATTTTATCTCATGTGGGCAAACCACAATGCAACACATCTCTGGGACAAGAGAAACTCCGACAAAGATTTATCAACAGTTATATGGAGTGGTGTTGTAACACCTGAGATTTTTTCCGACATCTGCGACAGAACAATTGAAAAATATTTCAAAAAAGAAAATTATTATCAGATTGACGGATGT
>JAZRNJ010000182.1:0-2953 GCA_045648125.1 Acutalibacteraceae bacterium | reverse complement strand
GTTTGGGGTCAACAGAGAATTTCTGTTTTGAAATTGCACCTGCTTCGATGAGCTGATCCATAAGGCTGTAAACAGGTTTCATAACCTTAAGACCGAAACTTGTAACAAGATGTCCCTTTTTACTGTTAACGGGAACCATTTTTGTTGCTCCGAAGGCATCGCCGTAGAGCACAAGAGTTTTCATAACTTTTGCCATTGTTTCGCCCTGTGAGCCATTAAGTATAGCCTCTTCTTCAGGGGTCAATGTCATGTTGTATTTCATAGCGTCTCTCCCTTTCGCTTTAATATATTATAGATATATTACATCAAAAAAACTACTTTGTCAATTTATTATCAAGATTTCTTCTCCAATGAAAAAGATATTGTTGCGCAATTCCGATTTCGGGATATGCACATTCGGGTAATCCGTTTTCATAAAGTTCAGACATGATTCTTTTTACCCATACATCAACAGGAAATGCGTCTGATTTTTTAAGTCCGTAAAGCAGACAGCACTCTGCTACTTTTGGCCCTACACCACAGATTTTCATCAGGCTTTCTCTGCCGAAAGAAATATCGTTTGTCAGAATTTTTTCAAAGTTAATTTCTCCTGATGTTACTTTCTTTGCAGCATCAATAATGTATTTTGCTCTGAATCCTGAACGTAAAGGAGCCAGGTCTTCGGGGGTAAATGCACTTATTTTTTCTGCAGAGGGAAATGCAAAAAATCCGTCACCAAGGTCTTCTCCGAAATTTTCGCAGAGTCTTTTTATAATACCCTTTATACGAGGAATGTTATTGTTCTGTGAAATGATAAAAGAACAAAGAGCCTCCCACGGTTCCTGATTGAGTACTCTTATCCCGTAATATTCTTCTGATGATTTTTTCAGATATTTATCATTTTCAAATCTCGAAATTATTGCAGAATAATCTCTTCCGAGGTCAAAATAATTTTTCCATAAGTTTTCAAAATCTTCTTCTGTTGTATTATAGAAAATCAGCGTGTTTTCATCTTTTTGTTCGATGTGGATTCTTTTGCCGAAAACTACTGAAGACCAGATGTTTTCAGTCTTTTCCCAACGGAAAGACTGACCGCAATCCAGAGTGTAATCGAGGTTTATACAGTCAAGGTCATATACAATTAGGTTGTTGCCGTCTTTTTTTATTTTCATTTCACATCACCATTTTTATTTTATCATAAACTTTGCTTTTGGGCAATATTAATTGACTTTTATCGGTGGCTTTGATAAAATTAAACTGAGAAAGGCGGTTTTTTTATGAAAAAATTTTTATCAGTTATAATGTGTATATTGATTATCTGTACTGTGTTTGCTTCTTGCTCATCATGCGTAGTCAAAATCGGAAATCTTTCTTTTGGCCAAAGTGACACAGAGATTGTTTTGACGGGTGAGGAAATAAGGGATATTTCTGATGTAAAGAAATTTACAGCTCTGAAAAAAATAATAATTGCTGATACATTGGTAACTGATTTATCTCCGCTGAAAGAAACAACTGTTGAGGAAATTGAATTATTAAACGATGAGAATCTGAGTGACCTTTCAACATTAAAAGAGGTCAGGAGTCTGAAAACTCTTGTTGTTAATAACTGTACAAAAATTCTTGATTTTTCAGTTCTCGCAGGATTTTCAAATCTTGAAAATCTTACAATCAAGAATTCGGGGGTTTACAACATTGATTTCCTGAAAGAAATGTCCTCGATTAAAAGACTTGAACTTAAAGCCAAAGGTGTGAGAGATGCTTCTCCTTTAAAAGAACTTACGGGACTTAAGGCTCTTACTCTTGAGGGAAATAAATGCTTTGCAGAGCTTGAACTTCTGTCAGGGCTTACAGAGCTTGAGGAACTAAAAATAACAAATCTTGGAATTAAAGATATTTCACCCCTTTCTTCTCTTGTTAAAATGAAAAAACTTGATTTATCGTTAAATGATATTGAAGATATTTCACCTCTCAAAAGTATGAAAGAAATGAGAGAACTGAAATTAGCTTCTAACGACATTGAAAAAATATCTTCTCTCAGCACTATGACAAAACTTGAAAAATTATATTTTGAAGGATGTCTTGTAACTGATATAGAGGTTGTGAAAAATTTCAAGAATTTAAAAGAACTGTATTTATCCAATAACAAAGTCAGGTCTTTGGAAGTAGTTGAAAATCTCACTTCGCTTACAAGTTTATTTGCAGATAACTGCGGAATTAAAGATATCACTCCTCTTGAAAAACTGAACAAACTCATTTATCTTCAGCTTTCAAATAACGAAATTAAAGACCTTTCTCCTTTGGACGGAAAAACGGAAATTGTTCAGTTGGGACTTTCTTATAATGATTTTTCAGATGTGTCAGTTATTTCTCAGATGAAAGAAATGATTACGCTTGATCTCTCTTACTGTGAAAATGTCAAAGATATTCATTCTTTGAGTGAGTTGGAAAAAATGAGCAGTCTTAATCTTGACGGAATGAATTTAAGTGATGAAGATGTTGAACATATTTCTTCTCACTTGCAGGGCTGTAATGTTTCTTATCGAAAAGGTAATTAATGTAAAAAATAACTAAATATGACCACTGAAATCAACCGATTTGGAATGTTTTGTTTGTTTGAAAATGTTGCAAAACAAAATTTATTGTGATACAATTTAGGTGTATATTTACCAAGGAGGTAAGTTGAGATGAAAAATACAAAAAGAGTTATAAGCATTGCGCTTTCTCTTCTTATGGTTCTGTCTGTTTGCAGCACAGGTTTTACTGTTTCTGCTGTGGATTCTGCAAACGGTTCAGTTCTCAACGAAATTGTACTTCAACCAACAGCGCGTCCAAAAGTTGAGTTCACATGCACACCTGTAACAAGAGTTGCAGAAGCAACAAACTCAGTAAAACCCGGCACAGCTATTGTTAAAGCGACACCTTCAGGTGTTCCTGAGCTTTCAGGACCTCACGCTGCAGAGGCTTATGCAGGTGA
>JAZRNJ010000181.1:0-5469 GCA_045648125.1 Acutalibacteraceae bacterium | reverse complement strand
TCGTTCACTTTCATCTTTTTCTGCAGAAAGTCCACAGTATATTTCTTCTGTAAAAGCGCAGACCCTTTGTACTTTTCATTTCTTAAAATGCTCTCCACTGTCTGGCGTTGCCATTTCTGTTTACCTGAAGGTGTAGGGATTTCATTTTTTGTCAAGTGGTTTGCAATTGCACAAGTTGTCATTCCTTCCATAAACATTCTGTAAATGTCACGAACGATTTTTGCTTCTTCCGGTACAATCTCCGGCAAACCATCTGCACCTTTTTTGTAACCAAGGAAATGCTTGTATGGAATACTTACCTTTCCGTCAGCAAATCTCTTGCGTTGTCCCCAAGTAACATTTTCAGAAATGGAACGGCTTTCCTCTTGAGCAATTGATGACATTATGGTTATTAAGAATTCTCCCTTTGAGTCCATTGTCCATATATTTTCTTTTTCAAAATAGACCTCAACACCTTTGTCTTTCAGGTTACGGACCGTTGTAAGAGTATCTACTGTGTTTCTTGCAAAACGGCTGACTGACTTGGTTGCAATGAGGTCTATTTTTCCGTTTAAGGCATCTGCAATCATTCTTTTGAAACCTTCACGCCTTTTGGTGTTAAGTGCTGAAATGCCTTCATCAGTATACACCTCAACAAACTCCCATTCAGGTCTGCTTTTAATGTAGTTGGTGTAATAATCAACCTGTGCCTCATAAGATGTGAACTGCTCATCACTATCGGTGGACACACGGGCATAACCTGCAACCTTTCGTTTCTTGGTTGATGCTTTAGGTACTCCTGTATGTAAATTAAGTGTTGCAGGTATTACTGTAACATTTTTAGCTGTTGCCATTCTGCATTCTCCTTTCCTTTGTTTTTTCTCCGGTTGAAGTTCTCATTTCCTTTGTCCAACTTTCACTGCGAGAACGGTCTTTCCACTGTTTAACGGTACTTTCTCCGTCAGCAAGAGTAAACCTTAAAATATTATCATTATGTGCTTGTATATCCGTTATTTTATCAATACCACCAAGTTCTTCCGTTATTGCCGTAAGTACTGTTTCAGGTATTGCTTTTGACGGACATGCTTTCTTGCCGTGAGTATTGTAAGTATTGCAAATCCATACAGGACCGGTTTCTTTCATCTTTCTGCGATAGTGTTTTCCACATATACCGCAGGTTATTAACCCCGTAAACGGATATGTTTTTCTTGTTGATTGCTTTGCAAATTTTTCAGAACGTCTGGTCATTTCCAGTTGTACCAAGTCATACGTACCTATATCAATGATTGGCTCATGAGTGTTTTCTGCGTGATACATTGGTAACTCTCCATGGTTTACAAGAGTTCTTTTTGTAAGATGGTTTTCACGATATTTGGTCTGTAGAAGAAGATTACCCGTGTAAGTGTAATTACGCAGAATGCGTGTTACTGCACTTTGATGCCAGGTATACCCTTGTTGAGTCAGAACACCATCTTCATTAAGTCTTTTCATAATTGCAATTATGCCTTTACCATCAAGGTAATCTGCATAAATTGACCGAATGATTTCTGCTTCTTCAGGAACAACCACATACTTTTCACCATCATATCTGTAACCCATCATAAAGCCACGCCAGGGTTTTCCATTCTGAAAGTTCTGTCTTACTCTCCATTTCTGATTTTCACTTACGGAGCGACTTTCTTCTTGGGCATATCCTGCAAGAAAGCTTAATAACAGTTCTCCTTGTGGGTCTGTGGAATGTATGTTTTCTTCTTCAAAATACACATCAACGCCCAAGTCTTTCAACTCATGTACAGTTTTAAGAAGTGTTACTGTATTTCTTGCAAAGCGGGATATGGATTTGGTTATTACCATATCAATTTTTCCTTCACGGCAATCATTAATAAGTCTTTGAAAGTTATCACGATTATCCTTTGTGCCGGTCAGAGCTTCATCTGCATACACACCTGCATATTTCCAACCATTATGGCTTTGAATTATTCCGCTGTAATAACTCACCTGTGCTGACAGTGAATGAAGCATCGCATCTTTTCCTGACGACACTCTGGCATATGCAGCTACCCGTTTTGGTTTCGGAATAATTGGTTTTTCAAAACGGACTTGTGTTACAATTCTTTCCATTACAGATACCTCCTTTGTATCATTTAGGGTTACTGTATATTCGCTCTAACCGGCATATATATCAAGTGTTTTCTGCAAATATACTGTCAGAAGATAAGCCGTATTTTTTGTTTAACATTGTGCATATTTTTCTGTATTCACTTTCACTAAAAGTTCCGCTTTCAGCTATGTTTTTCATAAGTGCAAGTGACGTACGATAATACATCATATTCACAAAGTCATATTTGTCATTTGCTTCTTGACTCGATGTAACACTCTCTGCAACAGTATTTTCTGTTTTTGTTTCCATAACTTTCGAATTCCTTCCCGCAGTTTTTACAAGTAAGTGTGTAAAATGATTTTCTGTTCACGTCGTCCTGATGGTTATTCCACCACTGCATACGACAAGCATCAGAACAGAATTTCTTCTTTCCGTTATTTTTTGTTTGCAACATACGTTCTCCACAGTTCTGACAGATTTTTGTATTCGGGATTTCCGGATGACGATGAATATATGAGCGAATAGTACTTGCAGGTTTACCGAGAACTGTTGCAATAGTCGATGCACTATATCCCTTTAATCTCATACTGTTGATTTTGTTTTCTTCCTGTATCGTCATAAGTTTTCTCCTTTCTGAAAACTTTTCAGGGTAAATTTATGTAAAAGTTTTAATAAGTTTCTGAATAAGCCTTGATACACAAGGGTTCGTGAAGGGGTATTCCCTGCAAAACTTTTGCGAAAATTCACACGAACCCCTGCGCCGCTGTCCGTACACAAAAGCTGTAGGGATAATTACTCCCCCTACCCCTTATATATATGGGGCATTAATGTGGCAAGAAATATATGTAATTTTCTATATAGATAGTAATATTAAAAATAACCTATATTATCTGCCACAATAGTGCCACAGTCTTTGTTAACACAAAAAGGTGTCTTTCCGTTTGTAGCCTATAAGCAGTGATGCCTTTTCACCACCACTCATAGGTCGCTTCCTTTTAACAGTAGCTTTAGTACGCAGACTCTGATAAAAGCCGCGAGTGCTTTCAGGATAATATCCGTTTTTGCTACACCAACTGCGATAGTCGTCATAAACATCGGACGTCCTGATTTCACCGTCATATTGTTCTTCAAGGCAATCATCAAAAAACTGCTGAACCTTATCACTGTCATGACAGTACTGCTTTGTGGCATCTGTTACTGCACTTGGTGGTTTAAGACCTTCTTTGCAAAGTACCATATATCCTTGGATTAACCAATTCAATATTGCACTTTGAACTTCTGCTTTAGCAAACTCCGTTTTAAGAGAGTTGTCCTGCTCCCACGGTTCAAAATGCCTGTCAAAGGGAATTGTGAAGATACGGTTGCTTGAAAACAGAGTCATGTCTGTTATTACAGGCAGATAGTTCGTATTAACATACAATTTGAACTGTGGTTTGAAGTCAAAAGAGTTCTCGTGTAAGTAACGTGCGTTAATTGTGTCATTACCTGTCATACTTTTAACCTGAGCGGCATTGAGAGTTATACCTCTGCTCGGTTCTGATATGTTAGCAAATCTTAACCCTGACAATCTTGCGATATCCTCTGTGGGATTTTGACTGCTGTTGTTCTGCTTTGCAGCAATAGTTTCAGGTCTTACAGATTTCCCATAATCACCCATAACACCGAGTATGCTTTCCATAAGAGTACCTTTACCATTTCTGGTAGTAGCACCATACAGGAAAAACATACACTCATATTTGGTGTCACCGGTTAAGGCGTAACCTAATGCTTTCTGAAGAAACAGAGCCTTTTCATTATCGTTGCTCATAACCTCTGTGATAAATGAATCAAAACGTTCATTGGTCGCAACGGGGTCATAAATTACAGGTGATATTTTCGTTAAGAAATCACTTGCATTGTGTTCACAGAAATCCATTGTTTCAAGGTTCAATGTTCCGTTTGCACAGTTGAATAAATACGGGTTGTTATCAAACTCATGCATATTCAACGGATAAATGCTTCGCGCATCTTTAAGAATGGTTTCACGATTTCTGCGTATCTGCCACTTGTTACAATGCTTCAGAAATTCAGTGCGTTTGTGTTCATCAGTTATGGTGATGGCGTGTTTTAACATGGCATCTGCCAACTCTTTACACAGTTCCATAGTTTTTAATGACTCAACATCTTCACACCAACGACTGCCATCAAAACAGAACCATTTCTTGCGTTCAGGCACATACCTTGCTTTGTCCTTAAACACATCAGCAAAAAGTTTTCCGTTACCACTATCTGTCCAACGGTACTTGTCATTGTTTTCAGGACATAATTCAGATAAATCAATTGTGCTTTCGCAAGAAAAGTTAATAGGCTTGTAGAAAGAAGATGCCATTGCAACAGCCTTATTAAGTGTTATTTCACCATAAGTACTACCACTCTGATGTCTGTCCCACTTGTCACGCATAAGCCCGGACATTCTGAAAAGCCTGTCCATCTGCTCAACATTACCATTACACCAAAAAGCTAAATATAATGCAAGGGACATATCGGCTTCACTGTGGGATTTACCTTCAGGTATATTGCCTTCCCATAAATCTACAAACTTAAAACAATTAACTGATGTCTTTGCCTTGTTAAGTACACTTTCATCAGTAAGGTAACTGACACGATCGGTTGTAACATTTGTTTTCACCACATAATCTCTCTTCATATATGTATCGAGAATTTCCGGAAGTACAGCATTGCAGTTTGCTATACCGTAATCATTTATTCGATTACCTGTAAGCGTAACAAACTTATTTGTCGCTCCTGATACATATACTTCAAGCTTACGTTTTCTGTTATGGATGTAATAGGTTTTTTCATCATAGTCGAAATCATCAACTTTGAAGATGATGCGAACCCCGGTGCCTGACGGACTAAATTCTGTATAGGACTGCATTTTATTGATGATGTCAGTTGCCATTTCATTTGGCACACCATCTGTAACACAGTGGTCGATGTCAATGGCACTGTAGCCATTAAACACACCTATGCCGATACCTAAATACTTGTCTGCCAATTTACTTACCGAGTCGAAACTTGAAAAGTCGGCGGCTGTATTTATACGAGCATGCATACCGTTTATTCTGTATGGAACTTTGGTTCTTTCACCATCACGAAACTCATACTTCCACAAACAGAATAACGCTTCCTGCTTCAGCTCATTTGGAAGATTGTTGTACATTGTTTTACCTCCTTCTTAGTTGTATTTACCACACCAATCGGAATAGTAAACTTTATAAGTGTAATTATTTTCCATCAGGCATCACCGCACCTTGTCTGTTCTTTTAACCATTCGTTGAACTCTTCAACGGGAATAAGGATACGAGAGCCTACATGCACTCTGGGGAAGCCAGGTTGTTTTACCAATT
>JAZRNJ010000180.1:0-2180 GCA_045648125.1 Acutalibacteraceae bacterium | reverse complement strand
TATTGGTGGTGCACAGGTTTCAAAGACGGCCATCTCAGAATTGAAGAGCCAGCAGATGAACTGAGAGTTATCAGCAGACTCACTCTTAAAAGTGAAGAAATGACAGAGCTTTTCGCAAAAGGTCTTCTTGATTGTAAATTCAAGCAGGTTGACAGCAAAGAAAAAGTTAAAAACGATACTTTCTATGTAGACGGAAGTGACATCTACCTTCAGTGGCAGAATATCAACGAGGCAGAAAACACAATGCCTATCAAAGTCGGTTTAGGCATTATCTTCACTGCAAGATTCATCAGAGGTCTTCTCCTCTTCCCCTTCTTAGGTTTTGCAGCATTCCTTATCCCCTAAAATAACATGAAATAACACCCTGAAAAACTTCAGGGTGTTTCTTTATTATTTAACTTGTGAAATAATTTCTTCAGTATATTCAGGTATTGCTTCTTTTCTCGATACAACAAATGATGCCATTACGTTTGCTCTGTCAAGACAAGTCTGCAAGTCTTCTCCGTTAAGATAATTGTAAAGGAAACATGCACACATGCTGTCTCCTGCTCCTACAGAAGAAACTTCATTAACGGATAAACCTTTTGCTCTGTAAACTTTGTTTGTCTTTTTATCATAAAGTTCAGCACCATCCGAGTCAAGAGTAAGAAGGATTTTTTCAATGTTATATTTATCACTTAATTCTTCAACACTTTCACAGAATCCCGCTTCTTTAAGGTATTTAAACTCATCTCTGTTTATTTTAAGGATATCAGTAGCATTAAGGCTATCTGTGACAATTTCCTTTGTATAATAGTGCTGTCTTAAATTCATATCATAAAAAACTGTGGGAAACTTCACATTTCCAAAGACCTTTTTAAGGGAAGAAAAAGATTTTGCTTCTCTCTGAGCAAGAGTACCTATGTAGAAAACATCGAAATTTTCATCTTTCATCATTTCAAGCATTTTCTCTGTCACTTCAATGTTATCGTAAGCAGAAATCATGCTAAGGTCATAATCAGGCTCGGCACCTTTGTATGTAACACGGCACATACCTGTTTTATATTCCTTGTTTATATTTACATATTTTGTGTTCACATTGAATTCTTCTGCACTTTTCAATGCAATTTTTCCCAATTCGTCATCGCCAACAGAACTGAGCATGTACCCTTCTGCACCTAACTTTGAAAGATGAGAGCAGAAATTCATCGGTGCTCCTCCGAGAATACTTTCATTTTTTGCAACGTTAACGTCAAAAAGAATTTCACCAAATGCAAGAATTTTCATTTTATCAACCTACCTTCTTTTTCAGTATAAACCATAACGCCGAATTTTTCAACAAAAATGTTGACAAGTTTTACTCACTGTGATAAAATTACTTAAAAGATAAACCTTTGAGAAAGAGTAGTATCCGTCAGGGAGTTCAAAGAGAGTGGTTGGCAGGTGTAAAACCATAGCAAACGGACGGTGAATGGACTTTTGAGGGCAGCCTGAAATCATTTTGAAAGTAGTCGCTGACGGCAACCGACCGTTACCACGGGAGCGTATGATAGTACGTGAAGACTCCACTTGGGTGGCATAACAGAATTTTCCATTCTGTCCCTATGGGGGCGGAATTTTTTATTTTTAAAGGAGATTTTACTATGAATAAGTATAGGGATTATGACAATTATTTAAAAGAATTTCCCGATGAAAAAGGTTACTTCGGTGAATATGGCGGTGTTTTCATTTCAGATGAACTTGTACCCGCTTTCAAAGAAATCACAAGCTCATATCAGGCAATCTGCCACTCAGCACAGTTTATAAACGAATTGAGAAGAATCAGAAAAGAATTTCAGGGCAGACCTACTCCCGTTTACCATTGCGAAAGACTCTCTTCACTTTTCGGCAACTGTCAGATTTACCTTAAACGTGAAGACCTGAATCACACAGGTGCTCACAAGCTCAACCACTGCATGGGCGAAGGCCTTCTTGCAAAATACATGGGCAAAAAGAAAGTTATTGCTGAAACAGGTGCAGGTCAGCACGGTGTTGCACTTGCAACTGCAGCTGCATATTTCGGTCTTGAATGCGACATTTACATGGGTGAAGTTGACATTGCAAAACAGCACCCCAACGTTATCAGAATGAAGATGCTGGGTGCAAATGTTATCCCCGTAACACACGGACTCAAAACCCTTAAAGAAGCAGTTGACGCTGCA
>JAZRNJ010000179.1:0-5188 GCA_045648125.1 Acutalibacteraceae bacterium | reverse complement strand
ATCAGAGTGACCGAGAAGTCCTTTTTCAAACTCTATTTCTACTCCACCGAGAATAAGTTTTCTGTCAACTGTCAGTTTGTGTACATCGTATCCGTGGCCGATTCTCATAATGTTTCTTCAATCTCCTTTACAAGTTGTTTGTATTCATCTTTCGTCATAAAAACATTGAGCATTTCAACAAGAGCATTCGTTGAAAGCTTTGACGGAAGTGCTGCTTTTGTTAAAAGCTTCTGCCTTTTTTCGGTGCAATTATCTTTTCCGAAAAATCCGTCTTCGTATAAATCAAGTTTGGTTATCGGTTCAGAAATTTTTTCTTCTGTTTCATCTGCAATTACCCCTGCCCTTTTAAGTGCATTCACAATTGCATCATTTGGTACGCCCTCAACACCTAAAAGTCCTTCTGCTGAAAATTCTGATTTTCTTTTTTCTTTGCCTGAAAGTTCAGGAATAAAAGCGTGTTTTATATACTCTTTTTTTATGCTTCCGCCAAGAAAAGAGCGTATCATAAGTCCTGCAGAATCACTGTCAGTAAGAATGAGAATTCCTCTTTTTTCAGCAAGGTTTCTGATGAATTTCTGTTTTTCTTTATCTTTAAAAATCCTGAAACCGTCTGTTGTAATTATAGGTGCATCAATGATTGAAGAAAGTTTGATTTTGTCATACTTACCCTCAACTATAACTGCTTCTTTTATTTTTATCATTGCACATTTACCCTTTCACCGTTGGCTGCAAGAATAAGTTTTACAATTGTTTCTTCAAGAATAAGTGTTTTATTTATCGCTGAGCTTTTAAGTTTTGTATCAGCAGCGGCCAGAATATCAAGACAAATTCTTATTGCAGAGATATCAATTTTTGAAGCATCTCTTGCAGAATTTGTCAGACGGAATGCTCTGTTCTGATAGTTATAATATTTTGCTGCACCGTCAGGTCTTTCCCCTGCTTCTGTGAAAACTTTTGCCCTATAAATATCTACATAGGCATTTATAAGCTGACTGTTTATATTGACAGGTTCTTCTTTCTGTGCAATGAGAGTTTTAAGAACCTCAAAAGCTTTCTCATTTCTGCCCTGAACAATGTCTGTTGCCAGGTCAAATACTCTTGCTGAAACTGAACGTACTGCAAGAGAATCAATCATCTCTTTTTTTATTTCACTTCTATCAGCATAGAAACAAAGTTTTTCAAGTTCATTAAGAAGATTATTCATGTCGTCGCCCACAAGGTTAATGAGATACTCTGCATTCTGTGAAGACAGCGTACAATCTCTTTTTGAAGCACCTGAAACAAGAAGTTTTACAAGCTGAGAACGAGTTTTTTTATCAAGACAAACAACACTTCCGTATTTGTTCATCATAGTAACTGTTTTTTTCCATTTATCATTTTTCTTTACATCAACTTCAACATTCTGCATCCAGAAAACAAGGATATTTGTTTCAGGAATATCACAAATTATTTCTTCAATCTGTTTTTTATCACTTTCATTTGCTTTGTCAAATTTATAATCTTTTACCACAATACAAGCATGTTCATCCATCATAGGCAGTGATTCACAGCATGATGCAACATCGTTGAGGGATAAATTATCACCGTCAAAAACATGAAGATTGAACATAGCAAAATCTTTTTTTACAGATTTTTCAATAATCTTACCTGCATAAAATTCTTTCAGATAAGGCTCATTTCCGTAAATGAAATACAAATTTGAATATTCATTGTTTTTTATATGAAGTTTTAAATCGTTTTCAAAAATTTCAGCCATTTCTTTTCTCCTGAACTAAAATTGGTTTTGTGTATGTAGAATTATTCATAGTTGTATGAACTTTTGTGGCAGTTATGGGATATGACATCTGATAACCACATGAAATTACATATTCTTTTGTTGCTGAAAAATCAGTTTTATAACTGTTCCCATACATTGTAACATAAACATCAGGGTTAATACAAGAAGAAGGAAGATTTTCTTTTTTGAGACTTCCGTAAAAATTTATGAGAAATCTTTTATTACCGACTCTTACAAGAGCAAAAGATGCTTCTTTTTGAGTGTAATAATCTATTTTAACTTTTCCTTGAAAATATTCTGCCTGAACATAATCAGCAGAAACAGAATTTTTGCATATCTGAGAAAGTTTATATTCAGCAGATGTTACAATCTGCTCAATATGAAAATAATCTTTTATTGTGTACGCACCTGCAACAAGGGATGCACTCTGATTCACCGGCAGATACAATGCTTTGATTTCATCAACACCTCTAAAAGAAAGATGTTCTGTAATATTCTTTAATGCACCATATTCATCTGAACATGCAAGCATTACTACTTCTTCATTGTGGGTTAATGTTACACACATACCTTCACCCACATCAATTACAGAAAACTCAACAACATTGTCCTTGTAAAGCATGGGAATATAATTTGAAACAAGTATCACAGGCATCAATAAAGAAAGGAATACAGCAATTTTATTCCTTTTCTTCATTGAAGAAAAAATCAATAATATTATTATAAGTGTGAGTAAAAACAAAAGGATATAATTTTCCATAGTTGACACATTTCTGTAAAACATGTCATATTGGGAAAGTCTGTCAATAACCCATAAAATAAATTTTGAAGTAAATATTGAAATTCCAAGTGAAACATTTCCTGCAAGATAATCAGGAAGAAAAGCGAGTATAACCGTCCCTGCACCACCTGTAACCATTGCAAGAGTACAGAGTGAAGAAATAAAAAAGTTTGAAACCACACTCAAAAAGGAAAACTTCATGTCATAAAGAACAGATACAGGGAAAGTAAACAATTGTGCAGAAATTGATACAAGCACAAGAGATATAGAATTAAATAAAAGTTTTCTTAAAAATTGATTATTAATTCCTTTAAGTTTTTCTTTAACGAACGGAAGTACATATTCATTCATCAGAAGTATTCCGAAAACTGATGCAAAAGAAAATACAGTTCCTACATTATAAACAGAAAGTGGGGCAACTGCAGTCAACACAAGCGCAGCAATACCCAGAGTGTTAAGTGAATCAGGTTTCTCTCCCCAAATTATACCAAGATAAACAATTGTCATCATCGCACTTGCCCTGATAACAGATGGAGTAAATCCTGTAAACACAACAAAAAAGAGAAGAAAAATTATTGAAACTATTAATGAAATTCTTCTTGATAAAAACTTTTTTAAAAGCCAATAAACAAACCCTGACCATATTGCAACATGAAGTCCTGATACAACAAGAATGTGCGATGTACCGGTTATACGAAATTTTTCAACAAGACTCCCACTCATGAGACTTTTATCACCCATGGTAATTCCTGCAATAAAACCTCCGATATCGTTAGGCAGAAGTTCTGCAATTGTATCTGATAGTTTGTATCTGAATGATAGCACATGATAAAGAAAAGGTTTATCGTTGTTTTCAGAAACCTCAATAGAATTATGTAAAACAGAGCCTGTCAGACAGATGTTATCTGCTTTATAATGACGCATTACACCGTCATCATAAGAAGTTACTTTATACAGATTTGCTTTCAATTTTACTTTACTGTAAAGTTCAGTATTTTCGGGAATTCGTGATGAATTTACAATAATATTTATATTTACATCTTCTCCGTTTATTTTATCTGTTTCAATATGCAATTTATATTTATCATCATTAATATACGGTCTTTCACAAATAACGCCTTCAACAAACATATTTTTTCCTGAAAAATATTGTTCATTTGTACGGAAATTTATATCAGCCACTCCGAAAATAATACTTGCACATAAAACGGATGATGCAAACACAGCGAAAAATTTAAGTTTCTTTTGTCTTAGAAAAATCAGAAAGACCGCCATCAGGATTACAGGCAGTAAAATCACTGATTTTTCATAACCAACCTTTGATAAAACAAGTATGGTCAGAAAAAATACTCCACCTATAACCCCAAGCGGTCTTTTATCCATTTAATTCAACTCCAATAAATCTGACAAGTAAATTGCTTTACATCAATCAGCCTGCAGGCCATGTAAAATTCCTTCCGCCCATAAGATGGAAGTGAAGATGCTTTACAGTCTGTCCACCTGCTTCACCAATATTTGTTACAACTCTGTAGCCGTCTGCTGAAATATTATTCTCTTTTGCAAGTATAGCTGCAACTTCAAAAATATGAGCAACAACTGCACTGTTGTCTTTGTTTATCTCATCAACTGAAGCAATATGTTCTTTAGGAATAATGAGAATATGCACAGGTGCCTGAGGGTCAATGTCATGAAATGCATAAACAAGTTCATCTTCATAAGCCTTTTTTGAAGGAATTTCACCTGCTGCTATTTTACAGAATAAACAATCCATAATAATTCTCCTTATTTTGCCATTGAAGAAACGATTGCTTCAACTCCTGCGATTGCTTCTTCAGCTTTTGAAATATCTTTACCGCCTGCCATTGCAAAATCAGGGCGTCCGCCACCTGAACCACCTGCAAGTTTTGCAACTTCACGTACAATTGAACCTGCGTTCATGCCTTTTGCAATTGCACCCTTAGCACAACCACAAGCAAAGTTGATATTTCCTTTTTCTTTATTCTTATTACCTACTACGATAACTGCATCGTCACTTGTGTCACGGAATGCTTCACACATTGAACGAAGGTCATCTGCTGACATATCATCAACGATTGTTGCAATAAGTTTTATTCCTGCAACGTCTTTAGCTGATGAGGAAAGGCTGTTTGCTTTGATTGAAGAAAGTTCAGATGAAAGTCTTGAAATTTCTCTTTCCTTATCTTTCATTTCAGCCATTACGCTTTCAGCACGTTTGTCAAGGTCGTTTACGTTAGCAAGTTTAAGAGTTTCTGCAGTATTTGCAATAAGTGCAAGTTTCTTTGTGATAAACTCAAGAACACCGCCACCTGTAACTGCTTCAATTCTTCTTACACCTGCAGCAACTGATGATTCACTTACAATTTTGAAGAGACCGAGGTTGCCTGTTGATGAAACGTGAGTACCACCACAAAGTTCAGTTGAATATTCACCTGCTTTAACAACTCTTACAACGTCGCCATACTTTTCACCGAAGAGAGCCATTGCACCGATTTTCTTTGCTTCTTCGATGGGCATTTCTGTCATTGTAACTTCTGCTGCAGAAAGGATTTCTTCATTTACAAGTTTTTCAACTTCTGCAATTTCTTCACCTGTAAGTGCTGAGAAATGTG
>JAZRNJ010000178.1:0-8302 GCA_045648125.1 Acutalibacteraceae bacterium | reverse complement strand
GATTTCATCTCGTTGTAAAAATCCTCGCTATCAGATGCACCACCTGCAATGACGAGTTTTTTATCGGTTTTAACATTTTTAAATGACTCAAGTAGATATTCCACGCCTTTTTCAGGCACGATTCTGCCGAGGAAGAGAATGTACGAATCTTTCTCAAGGTTATATTTTTCTTTTATTATTTCTGCTTTTTCCTTTTTCGGCTCACTTACCCCGTTAGGGATGAAAACAGTTTTTCTCGAGTAAGTTTTTTCAAAATAATCCTGAACACCGCTACTCAGAACGATGATTTCATCAGCAAACTTTACAGCAACTTTTTCACCAAGTTTTATGTATTTTGAGCCGAAACCACTTTTCCATTTTGCTCTTTGCCAGTCAAGTCCGTGAATTGTGGCCACACATCTTTTCCCGAAAAGCTTCGGAAGCCACATCATAGCACAAGGGCCTTCAGCGTGAAAATGTACAACATCGTATTTTCCGAAAACTGTTTTAACTGCACCGAAAAAACTTGAGGTTACTGCTGCGAGACCTTTTTTGTCAATGGTGATAACTTTTTTCAGTTTAACACCTTTGTATTCTTTCATATCAGAAACATCAAAATTCTTACCCGAAACATGATGACCGCCTCTGTTAAAGCAGGTAACTTTGTGACCCGCTTTAACCATCCTTGTTGAAAGTTCTTCAACAACTATTTCAATTCCACCCTCGCGTGAGGGTATTCTCTTGTGTCCGAGCATTGCTATATTCATTTTTTTATTCATCACGATGCACCGTCTTTTTTCAGAACTACCTTTATTGTTTTTAAAAGGATTTTGAAATCAAGGGCAAAACTCCAGTTTGTTATGTAGTAAGCGTCAAGTTTTACAACTTCTTCAAAATCAGTTATGTTACTTCTTCCGCTTGTCTGCCACATTCCTGTAATGCCGGGTTTCATTGCCAGGCGTACCTTGTGGTGGAAATCGTATTTTTCATATTCTTCCACTGTTGGGGGGCGTGTACCGATAAGGCTCATATCACCTTTGAGAACATTCCAGAACTGAGGAAGTTCATCAATACTGTAGTCCCTGATGAAATGACCGATTCCCTTAATAATACGGGGGTCATCGTCCATTTTGAACATCATACCGTCTGCAATTTTATTCTGCTGCATCAATTCCTTTTTACGTTCTTCCGCATCCATATACATTGAACGGAACTTATAAATTGTGAATTTTCTGCCGTTTTTACCCACTCTTGTCTGTTTGAAGAAAATGGGACCCGGACTCTTGATGTAAATTATGGGTGCTACGAAAATATAACACAGGAATGTGACTATAAGTCCTGCAATACCTGCCAGGATGTCAATAAGTCTTTTAATGAAAACCTGCCTTGCTGATGCAATTTTTATACTTCGTGTAAGAACAGTAAAATCTCCTACTGTGTCAAGCATACTTTCACCACCGAGGGATGAGTCCTCTGTAATTTTTATGTGAGTTGAAACGCCCATTTCCATACACGCTTTCTGCACATCAGAGTTCAATTTATCTAACCCTGATACAGACATGAGTAAACCGTCAACTACATTCTTTTTTACATATTCAAGGAGATTGTCACTGTTTGCCACTACGGGAATACCTTTTACTTTTTCACCTGTTCTGTCTTCGTCGATGAAACAGAAACCTACTGCTCTCCACTCTGCTTTTTCAATATTGGAGAGCATTTCCTCTGCATCTTTACTTTCGCAGAAAACAAGAACACTGTGAAGATTTTCATTTCTTTTTGCAAGACGTTTATTCAACAGAAATTTATGAAGACTTCTCACGCACCATATAAGAACAAGGGAGCCTATTATAAGGTAACCAAAGAAAAGTCGTGACATAGGCTCGTTCTGTTTTATAAGGTAGAGATAGAAAAGAAGAAGTCCTATTGTAAGTGCCACTTGTTTTAAAACCTGAACCGTTTCAGACAACCATGTTCTTTTAAGAATTCCATGGTAAATTTTACCAAAAAATACAACACAGATATTTATTACAAAAAGCAGTATTGAAACCTGCAGATAATATTCTTCTCCAAAAGGTGAACGGAAACCGAAACGAATCCAATAGGCAATCAGAAACGCTATCTGCCACAACACCGTATCTTCAAAAACAAAGCCTATATGTTTCAGCCATTGATTTTCAAAGCGTCTGTACATAAAATACTTCCTTTCTCAAATCAGTTTTCAAAAATAAAACTGCGAAGATTTTTTCTGACCTTTTCCATGTTTTCAAAAACAAAATACCATGTTCCGCCAATCATTTTTCCCCCTGCACGACATTCGTTGTTCGGCAGAACATATCTGCATATTTCGGGAGAATTTTTAAGTACCCACATACCTAAGGAGAAAATTTCCTTATCCGAAAAAGATGTGGTACATTCCGAGAGAATCATTTTCACAAAATCGTCATACTGTGTAACTTTAAGGTTCTTTGCTGATTCAGCCATTGCAAGAAGAACTTCATACTGTCTGTTCATTCTGTCAACGTCAGAGCCTGTATATCTGTTACGGGCATAAGCCACTGCTTGTCCTCCCGAGAGAATAACATCACCTGTCTCAGTGAGAGGCTCTGTTTCAACACCGATGCGATTAAGTTCTTCAAAATAGTCCTGCATAACTTTAAGTTCTGCCTCGGTAACATTCAATTTAACTCCACCGAGAAAGTCTATTATATCTGCAAGCTGAGAAAAATTGACTGATGCAAAATCTTTTATGTTAAGACCGAAATTCTGATTCAAAGTTTTCACTGCCAACTGAGGGCCACCATAAACATAAGCGTGTGTGAGTTTTGTTTTTCCGTGGCCGTCAACAGAAACATAACTGTCACGTGCAAAGGATGTTACTTTGATTTTATTATGAACTGTATCTGCTGTCACCACAAGAATTGCATCTGAACGGCCTTTGTTGCTGTCCATATCTCTTGTATCAAGGCCAAACAGGGCAATGTTTATTATTCCTTCCGGAAGTTCCTCTGCCTGAGGCAGAGTTTCTTCATATTCCTCATAAACTGTAGTTTCTTCCACAACAGTTTCAATGCCGAGATTTCCTTCGTCAAGTTCAATTCTTTCTGCATTACTCAACAAACTTTTAGCATAAAGGTAACCACCGAGAATCAATCCTGCAATCAGAAGAAGAATTACAGAAAGAACCACATATTTCTTTTTACTTTTTCTCTTCACCAAGGCAATTACCTCCGAATTTATAATATAGGCACCGGATTTTCCCAGAAAATATCTTTGTTCTGTAAAATCCTCTTTGGATTTTCTTTAAGAAGAAGAGGAGAACAACCGTCTCCGTAGTTTTCGTCAAGATAATCTGCAAAATCTGACAAAACCGTAGTTCTGTACTCACTTGAATGAGCATCAGACGCTGCAACTGCTGCAAGTCGGTGTGACAGAATAATATCAGACACCATTCTTGCTCTTTCTCCGAATGCACCAAAGACACTGCCTTTATTTATCTGTATCACTGCACCCATTTTGTAAAGAGCAAAGAGTTTTTCAGGATTTTCAAAAAAGCACTCATATCTTTCCGGATGTGCTACAACAGGTACATATCCTTTTGAAATAATTTTTTCAAGAACAAAGAACATGTAGTCAGGATCCTCCTGAAAATCAAATTCGACAAGAGGATATTTTGTGTTATTAAGTGTAAGTAATTTTCCGTTACAAAGTTTTTCTGCCACGTCTTCTGTTCCGAAAATCTCCATTCCTAAAGTTAATGTCACTTTAAGACCCTGCTTTTTTGTTTCATTTTCCAATTTAAGAAAAGTTCTTTTTATTTCTGCTATATCATTACCGTATAAATCAGGAATGTTGCAATGGGGAGTTGCAACAATAATTTCTGTTGAGTTTTTCACTGCCATTTCAAGCATTATAAGTGCCTCTTTCATATCTTTGGCACCATCATCAAGAAAGGGCAGAATATGAGTATGTAAGTCTGTCATATTTCCACTTTAACCTTTAAAACCTTTGTTGCTATGGCTGTTTTATCTGCAGAATAAAGTCTGTATATTACTCTGTAATCTCCCGGGACAGAGGTGTTAACAGAACTGTCAATCTGAATTTTTCCCGAAACACTTTCAGAATTTCCGTCCGAAGAATAAACAATATATCTCCTTGCATCGAACTGTTCATCTTTTCTTACTGTAATTTTATTTTCAGAAAGTCTGATTTCAGGGTCAGATATTTCACCTTCGATAAAGACATTTGCCGTTACTTCTGCTGAATCCTGATAAGAATTGATAACGGTGAACGTCATTTCATATTGTCCGTCTGCTTTTTTCTCTCTTATAGCTCTGACTGAAGATGTAATATCTCTGCCGTAACCATCCTCTGCTCTGAGATAGCCTTCATCTGCAAGAACATTTATAAGATTTTTCATCTTCTGAGAATTAATAACAAATTTTTCCTTTACGTATAAGGAAGGACCGTCGTAATTTTTCATTACAAGATTTCTCGTTTTTGTTACCGTACTTCCCGTGTCGTCAGTAAGAGTATATCTCACAGTCTTCCTGTTAAGTGTACCGTCACCTGTAATAATCGCTTTGACTTTATCTGTTGCATCATTACCGCCACTATCCTCAGCAGTAACGCCTTCCATCAGATTCAGTTTTCCTGAACCGTCAAAAACAAGCTCTTCATCAAAAGATATACTGCCGGATGACTTATTCTGTTCTGTTTCTGCAACAGACTGTTCACCTTTCAGGAAAATAAATCCCGCAAGCAGTATCAGAAGAACAAGTGCCGAAATACCAACTGTGTTCTGTATTGTTTTTCTTTTCATCTTAGTTTTCCTTATCCCCATATTTGGAATAACGTCCGTATTTTGAATATTTTCCGTAGTAACCGTAACGGCTGTAATGACCATATCTGCCGTATCGACCGTAAGAAGAATACCTTCCGTAACCATACGTTCCGAGAACACCTGTAACACCATTGAAAACAAAGCCTGTTACGTTTGCTTTTTCTGCTTCAAGAAGGGAAATTGTGTCAATTATCTGTGTTTTTGGTGCATAATCCTGTCTTACAACATACAAAACAGCATCAGCATAATCTTTCACAATAAGTGCATCTTCAAAATCTCTTGCAGGGGGAACATCAATTACTATATAATCAACATTTTCTCTGAGAACATCCACAAGAGACCTGAGCTTTCTTGCAAGAAAACGTGATATATCTCTGAATGGTCTGTTTCCGCCTATAAAAAGAATATTCGACCTTTTATCGTGACTGATAAAAGTGTTCATCTCGTGTGTTTCGTTGAGTATTCTTTCAAGATTTTCAGTTGCAATCATCCCGATATTTTCAGCAAGATTCTGTTTTCTCAGATCTGCATCTATAAGCACAACCTTCTTGCCGTTTTTAGCAAGTCTGTATGCAAGATTTGTGGCAATTACAGATTTACCTTCACCGGGAATGGTGCTTGTGACCATAATTACCTTTTTATTATCCTTTTCAAGGTCTTTTTCAATTCGCAGTCTTAATGCCTCTGTATTCTCATTAAACCACTGTGAAACATCCTTGTCGTAAATTGTGGGGAAGTATTCTTTGGTGCTGTTTCTCTGCTTTTGCTTCACAAAAGGAAGTGAAACATAGCAAGGCAGATTTATACGAGTCTGCAATTCATTGCTTTTGTGAACGGTCTTTCTCAAGAAAGCGTATATTGCAATAAAAACAAGACCGAGCATCATGCCTATTATTATACCCTTTAAAAGCTCTGTTTTGTAGTCAGGTTTGTTATAAGGATTTACCGGCAGGTCAGGAGGGTCTATCATGTTGAAGCGTGTTTCACCTATAACAAATCTGGAAACCTCAGGATAAACTCTGATAGCTGATTCAAGAACTGATTTCGCATCCTCAGGTGAAGAGCTTACAGAACGCATTGTAACCATATTTGAATCAGTAACGGCAGTTGCCGAAAGTGAGCTATTGACAGTTTCCACTCCTAAATCTGCTTTTATTGCATCTGTCAGAAGGTCGCTGGAAAGAATATGAGGGAATGTAAGACCTAATTGTTCTGCAGTTGATGAGTCATAATAAAAATTATAACTATCGTCTGTAAGCGTATTTCCCGAATTTGTTGTAACTGTGAAAGTTGCCTCAGAAACATACATAGGTGAATAGAAAATGGCTGACTTAAGGCACATAAGAGATGCTCCCGCCAAAACAAGGACCACCACAAGCCACCAGAATTTTATTAAACCCTGAACAAAACTTTTGAATATTGCAGAAAAATTAATTTCCACAGTATCATTTGAATAAGATTTTTCTTTTTCAATTTTGCTCACAGACGTTCACCTCCCCCGTAAATTCCGTTTGATTTTCCGTAATAGCCGTAGCCGTGATAGTAGGAATCCGAACGTGTATGTGAAGACCTGAATGCATTGAGGACAAAACCGGCAAAATCGCATTCTGAATTTCTGATTACATCGGCAACATCGTTTATCATACCGATTTCTGCCCAGTCTTCTCTTGCTACAACTGCACAGGTATCACCAACACCGAGAAGAATTTCAGCATCTGCAGAAACGCCCACGGGAGGTGTATCTATAATTATATAGTCGTATTGGTCTCTGCAATACTCAATAATCTTTCTGAAAGAAGCACTTGAAAGGTATCTGCCTGAATCGTGAACACCACCACGCTGATAAATGCAATCAAGGCATTCATCCTCGTTTACTATAATCTGAGTAAGAGCCTGTCTGCCACCGATACAGTCGCTAAGAGAATATCCGCGTTCAATTCTTCTTTCAAAAATTATATTCATTGCAGGTTTCTTCAGGTCAGCATCAATAAGGAGAACCTTGTTTCCTTTTTCAGCAAGAGAAAGTGCAATATTTGCAGCAACGGAAGATTTTCCCTCGTTTTCTTCAACACTTGTAATTATAAGAACTTTCTGACCTCTGTAATTCATATATCTTTCAATAACCGATGCCATTTTCTTTACTGCTTCAACAAAACTCATACTCACCATCAAGGATGTTATGAGCACGGATTTTTTGCTTATCTGTTTTCTCGTTGCATTGTTCCTGACATCCTCTGCAGTTTTATATTTACGCACATGAGGAATTACACCGATAATTTTTCCGTCAAGACTTCCTTTTGCCTTCTGTGAATTTTTTACCGTAGGTCTGAGAACAGAGACAGCAACAATTACAAATACAGACAAAGCCGCCATAGCAAGAGTTGCAATTTTTGCAGGACCTGATGAATTTTTAGGATTTGAAGGAGCAAAAGGAACGGTAGGTTCCTTGAGTATACTGAGATTTGCGTTTGAAAAGAGATAATCAGACACAGTATCATAATTTTCAAGAGCAGCAATAATTATTGAATAGGCATTTTTAGGTGTATCAGAAACTACGTTGAGAATCATAAGGTTTGTTTCTTCAATAAGAGAAACGGTAATTTCACCTTCAAATGATTTGACGCCCATACTGTCCGCAATTTTCTTTTTCAGAGCAGCACTCTGAAACACTTCGCCGAAAATTTCTGCCATTTCATTGGTAAGATAAAGAGAAGAATACGTACCACCGTTATTCCCTTTCACATTTACAGCAAGAGTTGACGATGATGTATACTCAGGTTTATAAGTCAGGTTATATATACCTGTCACCGATAAAAAAGCTGATGCTGCGGCAAGAATAATCACCCAGAAATTTCTCAACAAATCTCTTGCGATACTACGCACGTCTATATCTTTAAGGGAAAATTTCATTTAAAATCCCCCTTTCTCTGTTACAAAAACAATCATATATGTTACACCCTTGTTGCCTGTTTCATCAATTGCATTAAATCTGACTTCATAGCAACCGGGCTTTGATGTGTTGACTGATGAATCAACGCTTACTGATGATTTAGCTACAGGCTTTCCGTAATATGAAATTACCCTGTCAACATATTTCATAGCATTGAATTTTTCTCCCTTTTCAAGGTAAACTACATTTTCTTTGAGAGAAATTTCAACTCTCATTTCAGGCTCAGTCACAACGTGAACAGGAAAATCTGCCTCAACTAAATCACCGAAAGAATTTGACACTTCTGCTTTGGCAACATAATCACCTGTCACATTGTAGTTTATATTACTTTTCGTAATTCTTACTCTATCTGCAATGTCTCCGTCAAAAACATCAGTTGCACCTATAAGATTTTTCTCATTCACTGCTGAGTTTGTTTTGATAACAAGAGGTTTGTCAAGTCTGAAACGAGGTGAAACATAATCTTTAAAAACAACTTCTCTGACGTATGTTGCAGGTTGATTTGAAGAATCAAAAACAACATAGGTTACTTT
>JAZRNJ010000177.1:0-3170 GCA_045648125.1 Acutalibacteraceae bacterium | reverse complement strand
CCTGTGTGAGGTGTTCTGTCGGGATAAATGAGGCCGTCAACACAGAAGTTTGAGTCGTGGATTCTTTCACCGTGGTCGCCACCGTATGTATATTTAAGGTCTTTGTTGTAATTTGTTGCAGCATGGTCAACCCATTCCCAGATACAACCGCCCATATATTTGTCACTTGAATAGAATGCATCCCAGTATTCTTCAAGTGAACCGGGGCCGATGCCCATTGCATGAGCATATTCACAGAGGAAATAAGGTTTGTCAAGATTGATGATATGTTTTCTTACGTATTTAGGTGTGAGTTTTTCTCCATAGAAAGAGGGGAGATATTCGTACATGTTAGAGGCGATATCATAAGCCTTTCTGTCAGTAGTGTTACAACTTTCGTAATGTACGGGAATATCGGGGCAGATTGCCTTAACAACGCCGTAAGCAGCATCATGGCAGATACCGTTACCTGTTTCGTTACCGAGAGACCACATTGCAATACAGGGGTTGTTTCTGTCACGCATTACCATTCTCTTTACTCTGTCGCAGAAACGTGGAAGCCACTGGATATCAGCAGCAATTACGTTTATGTGACCGAGGAAATCGCTAGAGCCGTGAGCCTCAATATCTGCTTCGTCACAAACGTAAAGTCCGTAAACTGAACAAGCGATAATGAAGAATGGGTCAGGGGGATAATGAGATGTTCTGACTGTGTTTACGTTAAGACTCTTCATAAGATGAATATCCTTGAGAATGTCTTCGTAACTCATAACATAACCGTTTACAGGGTGTGAATCGTGATGGTTGACACCTTTCATCTTGATAGGCTGAGAGTTGAATTTGTAAATATCTTTTTCAATTTCAATTGTCTTGAAACCGATGATTGTTCTGATAAACTGAATATCTTTACTGTCTTTTGAAAGTGTTGCAACTGCTGTATAAACTTTCGGATTTTCAGCGTTCCATTCTTTTACATCAAGGCAGGGGAAGAAAGCATAGAAAGTATCTTTGTCTTCACCGATAATTTCCTTGTTATCTGTTGAAAGAGATGTTTTTGCAATTTCTTTATCACCGTCAAAAATTGCAAGTGAAAGGTCGTTTGAGTCAGCACCTTTAATCTGAGTCATAACAGTAAGAGAATATTTTTCATCGCCGATTTTTTTAGGTTCATAGCTGATGTCAAAAATGTAACTGCTTTCACATTCTGTGAGAAGAACATCTCTGAAAATACCGTTTTCTCTGAACATGTCCTGACATTCAAGATATGTAGCATTTGACCACTTGTAAACTGCAGCAACAAGTTCATTTTCACCATTTACAAGGAAGTCTGTAATATCAAATTCAGCAGAGTTATGTGCACCTTCGCTGTAGCCGACATATTTGCCGTTGATGTAAAGGTCAAGGCTTGAAATTACGCCGAGGAAAGTAAGGATATACTTTTTGTCTGTGTTTTCAATGTTGAATTTCTTGCGATAAACACCGCATGTGGCATCAGGAACTGATGGATAAATTGATTTGTCAACATTGTTGAAAGGGAAACGGGTGTTAAGATAACAGGGAGGCTCGTAACCTATTCTCTGCCATGTTGAGGGGACTGTTATTTTGTCAAAACTAAGCTTGTCTGTATCAAATTCTTTTTCAAGTTCTGTACAGTCAGCGTAATATCTGAAATCCCATTCGCCGTTCAGAACTGTTACAGCGTCGCTTGAATATCTTTCTGTTATAAAATTAGTTGAATCAAGTTTTTCCTTGGTTTTAAAAGGTATAAAATATGCTCTTGCAGGAAGTTTACCTATTTCAACAACGGAAAAATCCTTGTAGTTTGATTTGTTCATTGAATAAATCATGATTTATCCTCCTATTTTTTCTTCAAAATTTTTTTAATAACGGTACCCGCTGCAGTAGCTGCTGTAACTGCTGCCACACCGAGACCGATTTTTTTAGCAGTAATTTTTACATTCTTTTTCTGTTCTTCAGTCATAATCTGATGGGGAAGAACAGCACTTTTGCTCACGAGACCAAAGTCAGTAAAATAATAATCCTTTGTCTTAAACTCAGGCAGATTATCTTCGTCAATGGTAATCAGTTTAACACCTGTTTTTATGCCGTCTGAGTAACCGTTGAAGCCTGTTCCTTTGACCTGAGCAAGAAGAATACCTTCAAGTTCACCCTCAAAGTCATTTTTATGGTCGTGACCGAAAAATGCACCTTTTACTCCATGGCATTTCCAGCTGTCAAACTGTCCGTTGTTGTAGTCCGGTGGACAAGGGCCTTCAAGAAGGTTACCTTTTACTCCTTCCTTGAGAACGAAGTATTTATTGCCGAACATTTCCTGACCTTTTATTGCACCGCTTACGTCACTGCCCGAAACTTCTTCAAGAAGATTGTAAATTTCAGTTACGGGCATGTGCTGGAATACAATTGCGGGAACATAGTCGCCGTTATTATTTTCTCTGAATTGGTCGCAAACATTTTCAAACCATTCAATCTGGTCATCTTTCACCCAGTCATAGCCTGAAATTTCGGGAAAATCACTTCTTGATTTTCCTGAGTCAATAAAGAAAAGGAGATACTTAGTCCTGTTTCCTTTACCTTTGATACTTATGTAATGGTTTGCATATCCTGAAATTCCTTTTTTATCTTCACGGACAAGTGAATTTTCATAAGATGAGAAAATCTTAACAGGCATTTCAGGAGGAAGCTCTTTTGCATCATGTTCGTGGTTACCGAGAACCATGGTAAAAGGGATATTGAGTTCACGTACAGTTTTAGTGATTGCATCAATGGTTTCTTTCAATTCTTCTTCTGTTTTGCCGAAAGCGTTATCTCCGTTATAAACAACAAGGTCGGGTGACAAAGATTTTACTGCAGTTTCTACAAGCAGAAGTGCATCTTCCGTTTTGTTCTGAGTTTCTTTGTCGTCAGATTTATACTCGTGAAGGTCTGTTAAAACAAGAATTCTGAATTTACCGTTTTCATTGAATTTAAGGGTACGTTTTTTCATTTTTGGCACCTCAATCAATTTTGGTTTTAAGAAGACCTATTATCATTTTTGCTGCTTTGTAAATGTCACCGCAACCGAGTGTGATTACAAGGTCACCGCTTTCTGCATTTGCTACAATGTAGTCTGCAATTTCTTCAAATGTGTTGAACCATACACTGCCGGGAATTTTTTCTGCAAGTTGAGAAGT
>JAZRNJ010000176.1:0-7691 GCA_045648125.1 Acutalibacteraceae bacterium | reverse complement strand
ATTCTTTCTCTTTCACCTTCACGGATTTTAACGTGAACTCTTACTGTGTTACCTACTTCAACAGCAGGTTTTTCAGCTTTAATGCTGTCCTGTGCAATCAATTTGAGTGCGTCCATTTTCTTTTCCTCCTAAATTTGGTTTTTTACAGTCGTTCATACACATTTACAATGGCAGAGGACCGACAGCTTCGTTGTCTTTCGGCAATGAATACGGTCTGGTTAATCGGACAAATCAATTCAGACCTATACAAATGCTCTGATAGTATATCACAACATAATGGAAAAATCAAGTATTTTTTGAAATTTATCTGAAAATTTCGAATTTTTCTGTAAGCAGACACTTTTTCTCGAATTTTTTGTACTGAGGAAGTACATCTGACTGCTTTTCAATTGCGCCGATAAGAAGACTGGGTGAAATATTCACGGGATTTCCTGCTGATAAATCGACATAAATCACAAGCACATTTTCCTTTACTTCCGTGCTGAAATTAAAAATATGTTCACCAAGAGGCACTTCTTTCATAACTTTCTTGTGTCCCTTTTTACCTTTCTTTTCGCAGACAAGGCTTTTTTCAACAACTAATTTTTCTGAAAGTTCTGCAAATTCCACAGCATCACTTTCACTTTCAAAATCAAGTGTTACAACATATCTGCCAAATCTTATTTCCTTTGCATTACAGAAAGGTTCATCAACGCTTACCAGGTCAAGACCTTCAGGCATCTGGTCGAAAAGTTTTTCCTTCACTTCCCATGGAGTAACTCCGTCTTCAACACGGATGTCAACACATTCGCTTTCGCTTTCTATTCCCAAAGAAAGAGGAAGAGGGAAAGTGATGTAAGCGTGGGGATTAAAGCCCTCTGTATACCACACACGAAGTCCTGAACGTTTAATAGCCTTTGTCATTGAACGCATCAGATCAAGGTGAGAAATATATTTTGCTCTGCCCACCTTTTTGAACCATATTCTAAGAGAGTTCATGGCATTCACCTCCGCAAAGTTTGTTTGCAGAACAACCATTACACTTTTCTCTGCAATTTGGTGTTGTCACACCCTCATGAGCTTTTTTATTTTCTTTTTCAAAGAATTTTTTCGGAATACCGTAGTCCATGTGGTCCCAGGGGAAAACTTCATCAAATGAACGTTTTCTGTTAGCATAGAATTTCGGGTCAAGACCTGCCTGTTCAAACGCAGTCATCCATTTGTCAAAATCAAACTGGTCATCCCAACTGTCAAATTTACAACCGAGCTTATATGCATTGTAAATAACCTGAGAAAGTCTTCTGTCACCACGGGCAAACACACCTTCAAGCATACTCATTCTTGAATCGTTCCAACCGATATTGATTTTCTTGGTTTTAACGCTGTCTTCAAGAAGTTTCTGCTTACGTTCAATTGTTTCCATATCATCCTGTGCTTCCCATTGGAAAGGAGTAAAAGGTTTGGGAACAAAAGATGCAACACTGATGTTCACATTCACACCCCTGCCCTTGGGTTTATCGGGATTTTTATAATATTCGTTTACAACGTTCTGAGAAAGTTCTGCAATTGCCTGAACATCTTCATCAGTTTCTGTAGGAAGACCTATCATGAAATAAAGTTTAACTCCTGTCCAACCTTTCATGAAAGCCTTTCTTGAAGACGAAAGAATTTCCTCTTCCGTAACATTCTTATTGATAACGTCACGGAGTCTCTGTGTACCTGCTTCGGCAGCAAAGGTAAGACCACTTTTTCTGATTTTAGCAAGTTTTTCTGCAATTGAAGAACTGAAGTTATCTGCTCTCAAAGATGGCAGAGAAATGTTTATTTTTTCATCAAGTGTCCAGTCAAAAAGTTTATCAAGCAAATCTTCAAGACCTGTGTAGTCACTTGTGCTGAGAGAACAAAGTGAAATTTCCTCGTAACCTGTTTTTTCGCAGATTGACTTGCACTGTTCATTGACAACTTCGGGACTTTTTTCTCGGATCGGTCTGTAGAGAAATCCTGCCTGACAAAATCTGCAGCCTCTGATACAACCTCTGAAAATTTCCACAACTGTTCTGTCATGAACAGGTTCAATGAAAGGCACTATAAATTCTTTTGGTGCAAACATAGTGTCGAGATTTTTCACTACTCTTTTTTTAACTTTTTCAGGTGCACCGTTTGTAGCTTTTACTTCTTTTATTGTGCCGTCTTCGTTATAACTTACATCGTAAAATGCAGGTACATAAACGCCTTCAATCTGTGCAGCCTCTTTCAGGAATTCTTCCTTCGTGCTGCCTTTCAGTTTATGCTCTTTGAGAAGGTCAATAAGTTCATTTGTAACTTCTTCACCTTCACCGGGCAAAGTAATATCCACAAAATCCGCAATCGGCTCAGCGTTACATACACATGAACCGCCTGCAATTACAATGGGGGTAAGGGACTTTCTGTCCTTTGCATAAATCGGAAGACCTGCTAAATCGAGCATATTGAGTACATTTGTGTAGCTCAATTCATACTGCATTGTAAAACCAATAAGGTCAAAATCTTTTATAGGGTCACTGCTCTCCAGCGCATAGAGAGGAATGTTGTTTTTACGCATTTCCTCTTCCATATCTGTCCATGGTGCAAAAACTCTTTCACACCATGCGTCTTTTCTCTCATTAACAAGAGAATAAAGGATTTTCATACCAAGATGTGACATACCTATTTCGTAAGTATCAGGGAAACAGAATGCATATCTGATATCAACTTTATTTTTATCTTTTATTACACTGTTAAATTCACCGCCCGTATATCTTCCGGGTTTCTGAACATATTGCAATATATTTTCAATTTCTTTTGAAAGCACTTAATCACTTCACTTTCACAATTCTGAATTCGGCAATTTCCACACCGTCAACAGTTTCGCCTATTTCAAGTTCAAGACAACCATTTTCGAAAACATCTTTGGGGAGAATATATGTTGCAGAGAAGTAACCATCTGCAAGATACATCTTATCAAATTCAGCATCTCTTTCTCCGCCGTAAGTATTGCCTGTGAAAATTGTTTTACCATTGGCAAGAATTGTCTGAACACCTTTTCTTTCTGTATCCTTTGCGTGGTAAACAACAATAAGTTTGTAATCGCAGTCACCTGTGAAACCACCGAGATTTGCATTGAGAGTATAGTGGTCGTAGCATTTTACAAGTTCCATGGGAATATCGCCGTTTTTATTTTCATTTCTGTCAGACATTACATTCATATACGGCTCACCATGTTGCTGAGTGCAGTCAAGAGGTGCATAACCGTGTTCTGCAAATGAGAAGAACATTTCGTCACTTTCAACTTTATTTCTGTTGAAGATTTTCTTCATGTATTCATCTGCATTGTCAGTCTGTTTTGCTTCTGCAATTTTCTTAAGATACCAGCGTCTATTAGTAACAGGCTGGTCAATATGGCCAAGAACAGCACCACGTTCCCATTTGAGTGCATCGTGTCTTTCAACACTTGTCTGCATACCGATAAGGTCAAAGAGTTTGTCACCGATTGTGAAAATTTCTTTGTGAAGATCATAATATTCTTCATCGAAATCAATTGAGAGAATTTCTTCTGCCTTCAGAAGGTCATTTCTGAAAATATAATCTCTTGCTTCATCAATAAGGTCTGTTTCAGCACGTCTTCTCATTTTGACGAGCATATCAAATTCTGCTCTGTAAAGGTGCATAAGGAAACGCCAGTTATCGTGAAGTTCGGGATTTTCTTTCACAATACTTCTGAAAAGACTGAGTGTATTTTCAATACTGGGATTGTCAAGAGGATCGCCTATCCAGTTATATTCAAGACCTGAAATTGCCTGAGCTGATTTTTTATAATCCGCACCGGGGAAGAAAAGTCTTGCATAATCTTCAAGAATTGCTCTTATTGACTGCTCTTTTTCCCATTCAAGTCTGCCCCATACAAATTTGTTCACATCGTCAGTTACACCTTCTGAATATGAAACGCTACCTACTGTATAGGGTGATTTTATCGAGTGAATTCTCTTATATTCCTGAGGTCTGGGGTTTACACTTTCACGGCTGTTGACTGCCTGAAGTGAATAATGCCACGCTTCTGTAGGATACTGAACAGAATATTCACATCTTAAATTATGAGTGATATCAGGATAGAAACGAAGGGGGAAACGTGAGTCAATTCTTCTTCTCAGTTCGTAAACCTCCATTGCTCTGTTGGGACCCTGAATAACACCTGTGATAATGCCGTCTTCAGTTTCGTTTATTTTTTCAACGAACATATCACCCCAACCGGGAATACCACGGGGCATCTGTGCCGAGGGCCACATCTGAATTTCAGGCTTTATCTTTCTCAGTTCTTTTGTGATTTTAACACAGCGTGACACAAACTGGTCAGCAGGATAATCACCGGGGTCTCCTCCGGGCGGGAAAATTATATCAATTCTTTCTGCATCCTTAAGAGTTTCGCGACGCAATTCTGCAGACTCATCTTCAGGAAGATCATCATTGGGATACCACACAGAAACATCCAGATCAAGCTCGTTTGCATAATGAGAGCATTTATTCATATGCTCTCTCATATCCCATTTCATATGACGGTTATATGTTCTTTCTGTCACAGGATATTCGGGAGGAAGAATTTCATTTGTGTTCGTGCCGAAAAGCATAAGATTTATAAAGTGGTCACGGAACTGCTCGGGACTCCATGCATCGTATGTATTGGGCATTGTTCTGTAAGCATTCTGATGACCTCTCAGTCTTTTTTCAGGAATGTGTTTGCCCTCAATATTGGAAATGAGAGTGATTTTTTCTCCGTCATACACAGTTTTCATAAGGAATTTACCCATACCGAAAATAAGACCTCTTACGGTATAAGCATAAATTTTGAGTTCGCCGTCTGCAAGTTCAATTTCAAAACAGTCTTTATGGGGAAGTCTTTCTTCACCGCACTGTATAAAAGAAACAGAGGGTTTACCTTCTTTAAATTCAGGTTTTTTGCCTGTTCTTTTTTCAATTTCAAGGCTGAAAAGTTCAGCTGCTTTTAATTCTTCAGCTGTCTTTGCCTGAATAAATAAATTTGTAAAATCAAATTTCATCAGTTTTCACTCCCTTATTTTATGTTAAATAAATCTTCAAAAAATCTTTCAATCTGAAGCCACAGATATTTGAAAAACAAACTTAATTTGTAGAAGAAATATCCGGGTTTTTCTGCTTCACTTTTTATCACGATAGTTGAACCTGTATCTTCAAGTTCAAGGAAAATCGCGTGAGTCATGTTTTCCTCTGTGCTGTTATTGGGTGAGTGAATTGACAGCATAAGTCTTCCGTCAAGTGTTTCAAAAATCATGCCATGACCACCGTCAAGCTCATGATATTTTCCCTCTGTATACAAAGGAGTCAGGTCGTGTTTCCACTTACCGTCAATTTCACCGGTTACACTTCTTGCAATGCCAACAGAATAACCTGATGTGGGTATTGTATTTGACCACAGCATAATAAGACTTCCGTCCTTTGTTCTGTAAGGACAAGGGCCGTCAGTAACATTATTGAAAGTCCAGAAAGGTTCATTTGCCTTGAACATTCTTACAGGCTCACTTACAAAATGAGTCAGGTCATCACTTAATTTTGCATAAGACATATCTCCTACACCGTCAGGCATACTTGTCCATTCATGTACAAAAATCATCCACTCATCACCGTTTTTATCAACGTAAAGAGTGCCGTCAATAGCATCCCATTCGTGAGGAGTAATGTGACCGTCAGTAATTTCTTCAAAAGGACCTAAAGGACTTTCGCTTCGCATAATGCTCACACCTCTGTGAGAGGTTGTGCCTGATTTATATGTTGCGAAAAGGTAGAAAAATCCCTCGTAATAATAACATTCAGGTGCCCAGTAATCACCGATACCGTCAAAATTTTCTGCACTATCTGCTTCAAAAACATTTACGGGACCTGCCCAGTTTTCAAGGTCTTCACTTACATAACAACCGTAACCCGCTTTTGTTGCAGCACCTGTACCATACATGAAATATTTGTTTCCGTACACAAGAACACAAGGGTCACGTATAAAAATATCTTCTGTTTTTTTCGTCTGTGTCATATCAACTTTATCTGCAGGTACTTCAAAAACGAAATTGTTCTTTTCCTCTGCAGAAGCCATTACACCGAAAATTCCGAAAGCCATAACAAACACCATAAAAAGTGAAAAAAGTTTTTTCATCTGAATCACTCCTTGAAAACAAAATTAATCAAGGAAATCTTTAAGTTTTTTGCTTCTGCTGGGGTGACGGAGTTTTCTCAGGGCCTTTGCTTCAATCTGACGGATTCTTTCACGTGTAACGTCAAATTCCTGACCTACTTCTTCAAGAGTTCTGGGATGACCATCATCAAGGCCGAAACGAAGTCTGAGCACTTTTGCTTCACGAGGTGTGAGAGTTTTGAGAACTGCTGCAAGCTGTTCTTTGAGAAGAAGCATTGATGCTGCATCCTGAGGTGCAAGTGCGTCTTCGTCGGGAATGAAATCGCCAAGATGGCTGTCTTCCTCTTCACCGATGGGAGTTTCAAGTGAAACAGGTTCCTGAGCAACTCTCATGATTTCACGTACTTTATCAACGGGAAGATTAAGTTTTTCAGCAATTTCTTCTGCTGAGGGGTCTCTTCCGTTTTCGTGGAGAAGCTGGCTGTTTGTCTTTTTAACTTTATTGATTGTTTCAACCATGTGAACAGGAATTCTTATTGTTTTTGCCTGGTCAGCGATTGCTCTTGTAATTGCCTGACGAATCCACCATGTAGCGTAAGTTGAGAATTTGAAACCTTTTGTGTAGTCAAATTTGTCAACTGCTTTGATAAGACCAAGGTTACCTTCCTGAATAAGGTCAAGGAACTGCATACCTCTGCCCACATATCTTTTTGCAATACTTACAACAAGACGAAGGTTTGCCTCCGCAAGTCTTTTCTTTGCTTTGGGGTCATCTTCAGCAATTCTGATTGCAAGGTCAATTTCTTCTTCGGGGGTAAGAAGAGGCACACGACCGATTTCTTTAAGATAAACCTTAACGTGGTCTTCCATTGCAGCGTTTTTGGGGTCGTTACCAATTACGCCAAGGTCAAGGTTTTTAGCAAGGTCATCATCGAAATTAAGACTTTCAAGACTCATGTCCTCAAGGTCATCAATAATTTCAATGTTCTGATTTTCAATTGTTTCATAAAAACTTTCAAGTTCTTCAATGCTCAGGTCAAGTTCCATCATCGCCATGTCAATTTCATGTGTTGAAAGTTTACCTGATGTTTTACCTTTTTCGAGAAGCACTTTGAGAGATGATTTCTTCTCAGGTACATTTGCAGTATTGTTTTCCATAATTTTTTCTCCTCCACTTATGTAAATGATTTTATCATTTGTTTATATTTTTGAACATGTTCGCAAAATCTTCATCAGACATTGCAGAAACTTCGTCAAAAGACTTTTTATTTTTTGCATTTTTGAGTGTTTCTATGCATTCAAAACACTCTTCAATTGTGTCACTGACTTCCTTACAGACATCGGAAAAATATGTTATTCTTCCCATTTCATCTGCACTGAAACTGTCTCTGAATGATGAAACGTCAAGGTCTCTTCCGCTTTCAAGAAGTGACAGAAGAACGCTCAGCACTCTTTTGTTGAAAGATGTGAAAAACAGTTCAGGTGTCAGTTCACTTTTTAGTTTTTTATAAAAATCAGGATTTCTGAAAAGAGTTACAAT
>JAZRNJ010000175.1:0-6386 GCA_045648125.1 Acutalibacteraceae bacterium | reverse complement strand
ATATCTTAGGTACTCGAGTGACAAATCCCCGTGGCGCCAATGAGAAGCAATATATATAAACTTCAACATTGGTCGTACCTGCAAAGCAGGCACAAGCCTGCAAGAAGATTGTATCTCTCAAATTAATGAAAAATTTGTCCTATATTATTTCTTAGGACGTTTTGCGCCGTATTTTGAACGGCTCTGCATTCTACCGTTTACGCCCTGTGTATCAAGTGTACCTCTGATGATGTGGTAACGCACACCGGGAAGGTCCTTAACACGGCCACCACGGATAAGAACAACGCTGTGCTCCTGAAGGTTGTGACCAACGCCGGGAATGTAAGCTGAAACTTCAATTCCGTTTGTAAGACGTACTCTGGCGATCTTTCTCAGTGCAGAGTTAGGTTTTTTGGGAGTAGCTGTTTTAACTGCTGTGCAAACGCCACGTTTCTGGGGTGAATCGTTATCTGTAAGCACGTTCTTCTTTGAGTTGAGACCCTTAAGAAGAGCAGGAGCTTTAGCTTTCTTCTCATGTACCTCTCTGCCGTTTCTAACGAGCTGATTAAAGGTCGGCAATATTCTCTCTCCTTTCCGTAAAAGTATGTCAGCGAAAAACTCATCCTGACACCTGAACGCAGTTACGCAGATTAATCTAACATAACAGCATCCTTGATATTTTAACACAAAGACATACCCTTGTCAACAAAATTTTACCCTTCAGAAAATAATTGTGAATATTACATATATACAGGCATTTTTACCATAAGAGTATTGACAATTTTGTGGCAAATATACAAGAAAAATTTAGTGTAATAAAGGGGTAAATTGAGTGCAAAGTGCAAAATAAAAAAAGCGGACGCCCAATGGGCGCCCTATGGTGTAAATTTTAACTTTTACTTTCCTACGCAAAACTGTGAAAAGATTTCATTCACAACTTCGTCACTTGCTTTTCTGCCTGTAAGTTCAAGGAGTTTTTCAATTGCACAGTCAAGTGAAACATTTACTGCATCAAGAGTTATTCCACTTTCAAGTGCAAACTTCGATTCTCTCACACAAGAAAGTGCTTCTGTTACTGCAAGGTACTGTCTTTCTCCCGTGAGCATCGCCTGAGTTGTGTCAATACGGTCTGTTTCAAGAAGTTTCGCAGCAGCTTCTTCCAGTTCGTCTTTACCGTTCAACTTCTCAGCACTTATTTCAACTATCGTGTCAATATATTCTGCAATCTCACTTCTGACATTTTTTACATCAAGGTCTGTTTTATTGATTACACCAAGACAGAGTTTATCTTTACAGAAATCAAGGATATCCCTATCCTCTTTTGTCAGCTCTTCAGAGCCGTCAAAAACTGCGATTACAAACTCAGATTTCTGAAGTCTGTCCTTTGCCATATCAACACCGATAGCTTCAATGGGGTCGTCACTTTCTCTGATACCTGCAGTATCGGAAAGATGAAGTGAAATTCCACCAAGAGTTACCGTATCTTCAACAATATCACGTGTTGTGCCTGCATAGCTTGTAACAATACTTCTCTGACTTCCTACAAGCATATTCATAAGTGTGGATTTACCCACATTCGGTCTACCCACAATTGCAGTTTTAACACCCTGAGTGAGAACTTTACCACTGTCGTAAGTTGAAATAAGTTTTTCAAGTGCTTTTTCAACTTCACTCACAGTTTGGAGCATTTCGTCATTTTCAAGCTCTTCAATTTCCTCATCAGGATAATCAACCCATGCAGAAAGATGAGCACAGACATTCACAAGTTTCTCTGTGTTCATTTCAATTTCACGGCTGAGAGTACCACCGAGGGCTGTAAGTGCTGCATCTGCAGCCTGTTTACCCTGAGCACCGATTAAATCCATAACTGCTTCAGCCTGAGTAAGATCCATTTTTCCGTTGAGGAAAGCGCGTTCAGTAAACTCACCTGCACGTGCAGGTACTGCATCTGCAGCAAGAACGGCTCTCAAAACTCTTTTGAGAACATAAAGACCTCCGTGACATGAAAGCTCCACAACATTCTCCCCTGTATAACTGTGAGGTGCTCTGAAAACAAGGGCAACACATTCATCAATGTCACCGTCTGCATCATGGACTCTACCGAAATGTGCTCTGTAGCCTTTTGAATTTTCAAGTTTATTTCCACTGACAGCGCTGAAAATTTTATCACAGATTTCAGGTGCTTTTTCACCGGAAACTCTTATCATTCCCACACCGCCTGCTGCCTGAGCAGTTGCAATGGCAGCAATAACTTTGTTTGATTCATTCATATATTTCATCCTATAAAAAATCGCAGAGAGACCCTCTGCGATTAATTAATTATTCTTCTGTATTTGCTCTTCTTTCGATTTTACCGTAAAGAGATGCACCACTTACGTCAAACTTGGGCTGAACATTTTCAGCAGTTGTCTGAGGAGCAGAGTTTCTTCTCTGTCCGCCTCTTGAGTCACGGCGAGGACGTGAGTTATAGTTTGAAGATGCATGTGTAGGTTTAACACCATCAACAAGCTTAATAACAACTCTTCTTGAATCATCACTACCGATTGAATATGATTCAACATTTTCAATCTGCTGAATTGCTGTATGGATGATTCTTCTTTCATAAGGATTCATAGGTTCAAGCACAACATTTCTGCCGTATTTGAGAACTTTATCTGCGTTTCCCTTTGCAAGGTCTGTAAGAGTAGTTGCTCTCTTTTCTCTGTAGTTGCCTACATTTACAGATACACGCTTGAATTCCTCATTTTCTTTGCCCACAACAAGGCGTACTAAGTACTGAATAGCATCAAGAGTTTCACCTCTTCTGCCGATTACGCAACCGTAATCATCACCACATTCAACACTGAAACTGATTGATTCTGTTTTCTTAGTTGTAGTGATATGGATATCTTCAAGACCGAGACCTTTGAAAATGTTTCTGATGTAGTTTTCAGCAATGCCGTCAGCATCAACTGTAACTACTGCATTTTCATCGCTTTCTTCCTCTTTAACAGGAGAAGATTTTTTATCAGCCTTTTTATCGGCTTTTTTCTCTGTCTTCTTTTCTTCTTTTTTAGGTTCTGCTTTTACTTCTTTTTTTACTTCTTTTTTTACTTCAGGTTTCTTTTCTTCTTTAACTTCAACCTCGTAACTTGCTCTTGCTTTATAAATTGTTGAGCCTCTGAACAAGCCTAAGATTTTCTTTTCCTGAACATCTACGATTTCGGTTGTTACATCTGCATCTGCGGGTGCGTTAAGTTCAGCAAGGGCAACCTTTCTGGCTTCCTCTGCAGTTGAAGCAGTACCGAAAGCTTCAATAAGTTTTTTCAATTATTTCACCGCCTGTGTTTATTTTTCGTTTTTCATTTTAGCAATAGCTTTTGTGTTGTTTTCCTTTGAACGGCGCATAACTGTTTCATATACAAGTTCTTTAGCCATGATTTTTTCTTTTCTGTAAAACTTGTGAAGAACAAGTGTCTGAACTGCGCTGAGTATATTCTGGAAAATCCAGTAAACACCGATACCTGCCGGGAACTGGAAAGCAAACCATACAGACATAAGGGGCATACCGTATGTCATACAACCCATAGAGGGATTTTTTGCCATTTCGGGATTTTCTTTTTTCTGTCTTGCCTGTGTGATAATACTTGTAAGAAGTGATGTAACACCGGAAAGAACGGGAATAAGTACAAGAAGTTTTGCACCTGTTTCGCTTTCACTCCAGTTTTTAATTGCATCGAAACTGGGGTTGGTTGTAAGTGTCATACCGAAAGCTGAGAAGTTTTCGATAAATTCTTCAATTTTAGCTGCACTTTCAGCTGAAACAACACCTGAAAGTTCTGAGAAATGATCCATGATTGTCATTTCAATCTGACGGTCATTCTTGATTTCAACAATTTTTTCTACTGCCTTTGTAAGAGCATCAAGTTCTTTCGGATCAATACGAAGAACGTATTTGAGAGGCTGGTAAATAATGTTGTAAAGAAGAATGATAATAGGGAACTGAATAAGAAGGGGAAGACATCCCTGTGCTCCCATAGGATTATAGCCCTCACGCTGATAGAGAGCCTGTGTTTCTTCCTGAATTTTTCTCTGGTCACCTGCGTATCTTGCCTGAATTCTTCTTACCTTGGGCTGAATTCTCTGCATTTTTGCAGAACTCTTCTGCTGTGAAATGGAAGAAGGCAAAAGGATAATCTTGAACACGATTGCAAAGAAGAAAAGAGCCACAATATAGTTGTTGCTCAGATTATAAAACTGTTCAAGTATCCATGCAAAAGGCACGTATACATAATCTAATAATTTCATTTTCTATCCTCCGTAGCAGGTTTCTTTTTTTTCGGTTTTACGGGGTCATACCCACCCGGAAACAGTGGGTTGCATCTCATCAGACGCCAGAATGCCAATATTCCTCCCTTAACAAGACCGTGGGTTTCCACAGCATCAATTGCATACTGGGAACAAGTCGGATAATAACGGCATCGGGGAGGAAACAGAGGAGATATTTTTTTTTGATAAAACCTGATTAACTTAATCAAAATGCTTTTCATTTCGGTTAATTACCCCGGCACTGCTAAGATGCTCACGCATCACTTTTAATACTGCAGTGCTCTTAACGTATTTTGTTTTGCTGCGTGCGACGAACACAATATCGAAAGAACCTGTAATTTCAGGGAATAACTGATAAAACGCAGCTCTGATCACTCGCCTTGAGCGATTTCTCTCTACTGCGTTTCCTATCTTTTTCCCCGTCGTTATACCATAACGACAGTATCCGACGCGATTTTTCACAACATAGGTAACAAGGCTTGGCGCTGCATAGGACTTGCCCCTGCCGTATGCACGTCGGAAATCACTGTTCTGATTTAGCGTTATGGGTTTTGACAAATCAATCAATCCGTTCGTCTGAATGTACAGAAATTAGGGGACGTCTATAAACCTATTGTATAAAATACGTTTAGAAATTTTTTCGTCAGATGTGCTAAAAAGTTGAAGTTTATGCTGTCGCATTAACAAGAATTTTTGGTGCATATAACGGAAAAAGAGCAAACGCAGTTTCGTGCAAGAGGTTTTTAGAGGTCACCATTAATAAGAAAGCTGCTTTCTGCCTTTTGCTCTACGACGAGCGAGAACCTTGCGGCCGTTTCTGTCAGCCATTCTTTTTCTGAAGCCATGCTCCATCTTTCTGTGACGTTTTTTGGGCTGATAAGTTCTTTTCATCTTTAACCCTCCTATCCTCTCAGTTAGTTATTGTCAGCAGTTTCGCATGGAAACTGTGATTTTGAGTATACCTTGCTGAAAAACATACTCCAACAATATGATATTATATAATAAACTTGTCTACAATGTCAACACCTTTTTTATTTTTTATTTTTCCTACAACTATTTTACCACATTATCATGAAAAGGCTATGAATTTTCAATAAAATATGGTAATATATATACAATAATGATAAGGAGGTTCTGAGAAATGAAAGAAATAAACATCAGAGATATAAAAGAAAGTGCAGTCAAAATGATAAGTGATGACTGGGCACTTCTCAGCGCAGGAAATGAAAAAGGGTTCAATACAATGACTGTAAGCTGGGGTGGTATTGGTGAACTCTGGGGGAAAGATGTGGCATTTATATTTGTAAGACCTCAGAGATATACAAAAGAATTCATTGACCGTGAAGGCATTATGACACTCTCCTTCTTCGGTGGTGAATATAAAAAGGAAATGGGCTTCTGTGGCAAAAACAGCGGAAGGGATTTTGACAAATTCAAAGAAACAGGTCTTACTCCCGAATTTTCTGACGGTACGGTATATATTAAAGAAGCAGAACATGTTCTCATTTTAAAAACTCTTGCAGTAACGGAAATGACTCCCGATTCTTTTCTCGACAAAACAATTGAGCCTGACTGTTATCCCGGAAAAGATTACCATATAGTATATATAGCAGAAATTGTGAAAACCCTCGAAAAATAAGGACAAAATCGACTTTCAAAAAATTTTTTGAAAAAAATTAAAAAAATTTTCAAAAAACACTTGCATTTTCTGAAAAGTAGTGATATAATAGCAAAGTCGTCAGGGCGATGACAGAAGTTAATCAGTCCTGAATAGTTGGTGTCAATGGCGATGAGGGTCCACCCGTTCCCATCCCGAACACGGTAGTTAAGCTCATGTGCGCCGAAAATACTTGGCTGGAAGCGGCCCGGGAAAATAGGTCGACGCCAACACAAACAGGTAGCCACCCAGAAGGGTGGTTATTTTTTTCTCAATAAATCAAAAGGAGATTTCAAAATGGTTTACACATATCGCACACAGGGCACATGTGCACGTACAATTGACGTGGAAGTTGAAGACGGAATTATAAAACACGTAAAATTCAACGGTGGTTGCGCAGGTAACACTCAGGGCATTGCAAAACTTGTTGAGGGAATGGATG
>JAZRNJ010000174.1:0-1854 GCA_045648125.1 Acutalibacteraceae bacterium | reverse complement strand
GGCTTCAGTTCATCACGCTCAGCTTTTTTGCCTTCAAAAATAGCGTAACATGCATGAAGATTGATTCTCTTTTTTCCGGGAATAAGGCTGATTGCTTTCTCAAAGTCTGCCATCAGTTCTTCAGGAGTTCTTGCTTTACCGGGATAGTTACCTGTTGTCTGGATACCGCCAGTAAGAGCACCGCCTACATTTTCAAAACCTGTAACATCATCACCCTGCCAACAATGAATGCTGATTGGGATATTTTTAAGTGTTTCAATTGCTTTGTCAACATCAACACCTTGTGTCAGATATTTTGCTTTTGCTTCCTCATAACGACTCATAAAAACACCTCTGAAAGTTTTTATCAAAATTAAAAATCACAGAAAAGATGGCAATAATCATTTGCAAATTCGATTTTTGTTTTACCTTTTCCGTTATCCTTTACAAATCTTATACAGGTAAGTCCTGTATTTTCCTGACAGAAATTAAAGTCATCCCTCACCTGAACATTTATTGCAGCATTGGTAAGGTAATTATTAAATGTTCCATGTGCAAAAAGTAATACATTTGCATCCGAACCAAATTTCTTCTTTATTCTGTCTATAGCTTCTTTTGCTCTCATGTATGTAGCGTTAGTATCTTCAATTCCAAGAGATAAGGGATATTCTTTACCGTCTGAAAACATTGATATATGAGGATGGATTTTCTGAAGTTCAGTTAATCCCACACCTTCATACCCAGCTTCTGTACCTACTTCGAACAAAAGAGGAAAAATTTCAATTTCCATGTTCTTTATTTTAGCAGTTTTTTCTGCAGTCTGAACAGCACGGATAAAGGGACTTGAAATTATTGCATCAACGTGAATTTTCTCAAGACGACGTGCCAGGCGTTCTGCCTGTTCATGCCCCAAAGGAGATAATTCAGGGTCAACAGAGTGACTCTCACCTGTATTTCCAAGAGATTCGCCATGACGTACAATATACAAATCCACACTATCACCCACTTCCACACATACAAGTTTAGTTTATCACACTTTTTCTGTTAAAGCAATGAAATAATTACAATAAAATAAAAAATTTTTTATGCTTTCCGGCATATTTTAACTTTTTTTACATTAAGTCTTGATTTTATCCTGAAGATGTTATATAATGTTATAGCCTTAGAAGTATGTTCCACGGCAATCAAACAGAATATCGGGGTGTGGCGAAGTTTGGTATCGCGCCTGGTTCGGGACCAGGAGGCCATGGGTTCAAGTCCCGTCACTCCGACCACCTAAGTACAACTTAGGTAATACAGCCGAAATCCCTTGAAATATAGGGGTTTCGGACTTTTTTATACCTCAATGCACTCTGAAAATGAGTGCTTTTTTCATTTTTACGGCAGTTCCGTAAGTATAATAGTTTTACGGAGTATAAAATCACCTCCCCTGCCACTTATAACAACACGAAAACTGTTGCATTTTTGTTGGTATGGGTGGTATAATGATTTTGACAAATAAGAATCTGACTGTTAATTTTACTCTGCCAGGAGGTCTTTATGAACAACCAATACAAACTGTTATCATTTTTTATTGTTATTGTTATTTTAATAACTTCTCTGCCACTGACTTCTTCTGCTGTGGACATAATAGGTTCAGATGATGTTTTTCTTTTCGGTTCTTATCCTCAAAGCGAGGTTAAAGATTCTGAATTGCTGTCTGAACTTAACAGTACAGAGATTCACTGGAAAAGCTATGATTATTACAGCGGTACCGGCAAGTGGAATGACGGAAAAATGCACACCGCTGATTATATGCAGTATGCCGATGTAGATTATAACGGCAGTAAGTACAGGGCGGTAAAGTTTGATTCGTACAGACCGTATTTCACAGGC
>JAZRNJ010000173.1:0-3808 GCA_045648125.1 Acutalibacteraceae bacterium | reverse complement strand
GCACCTGACCGCCTCCCCTGTGTAAGGGGAGGTGTTTTGTTGAAAACAAAACGGAGGGGTTGTAAACTGTTGATATTACAAACAATCCCTCAGTCAAAATCACAGATTTTGACAGCTCCCTTTACACAAGGGAGCCGATTTTTCAAATTAATTTCAGCGCGATAAATTATAATTTATCTGCGTGTTTCGGTTTTGGTCTCCCCTTGAAAATGCAAGGGGAGATGTCACAAAGTGACAGAGGGGATTTTTCGTTGAAAATTATAATTTAACTAAACAATCCCTCAGTCATTTTTTTGCAAAAAATGACAGCTCCCTTTACACAAGGGAGCCGTTGAGCAAATTAAACATCATAAAGTTTTTCGCGTTTTTTCTTTTTGACTGTGTTGAAAATAATTGCAACAAGTCCTACCAAAGCAACTGTTCCTAATTTGATATAAACAGCTGTGTTTGATGTGCCTTCAATTTTCAGTTCTGACCAGAGAGATGTCATAAGGCCAAGTGTTTCCTGGTCAAGGTTGTGATAATACTGAGTTTTGGGCATATCTTCCCTTTTGGGATAAAGGATTTCATTATCTCTGAGACTGTAATCTTCATTTTCAAGAACAGTCTTGTTTGGCGTTGCATAATAAAGATATTCTGCATTTGCAAGGGCAACTTCTTCACTGAGAAGGAAGTTTATGTAAAGCTCTGCTGCTTCTTTATTCTGACTGCTTTTTGGAATACATACTGAGTCAACGAAAATGTTTGTACCTTCTTCAGGGTAGAAAAATTCAAGGTCAGGGTTATTGTCTTTCATCAGAAGATAGTCACCTGCGTAGTATGATGAAATAGCTGCTGAGCCTGACTCCATTTTGTTGAAAATTTCGTCAGAGACGTAAGACTGCACAACGCCTTTCTGTTCAATAAGCATTCTGTATGCTTGACTCCATTCTGCCTCATCTTGGGTGTTTACGTCAATTCCCAACATGAACATTGCTGTTGCAAAGCCGTCACGCGGGTTATTGAACTGTAAAATCTGACCCTTATATTCTTTGTCCCACATGAGAGACCAACTTTTCTGAGGGTCTTTGACCATGGTTTTATTGTAAATAACACCAACCATGCCTACGTTATATGGAACGGAATATTCATTCTGCGGGTCAAAATAAAGGTCTTTATATTCCTCCATTATATTTTTATAATTAGGAATATTATCGAAATTTATCTTCTGAAGATAACCTTCGTTGATAAGTCTCTCTATCATATAATCAGAAGGTATTACAATATCGTATGCAGCACCACCTGATTTGAGTTTTGTGTACATTGCTTCGTTGGTATCGTAAGTTGTGTAATTGACTTTGATACCTGTAAGTTTTTCAAACTTCTCATTAACGTTCATTGCACCTTCACTGCCGTCAGAGATATATTCACCCCAGTTATAAACGTTAATTGAAGTGCCTTTAAGTTCTTTGTATTTTGCCTGAAGTTCCTCATCAGTCAGCGGTGAAGTTCCTGCAAATGCAATTACAGAAAATGAAAGCATTACAATTAAAGCTAAAAGCAATGATGCAAATTTTTTCATAATCACCCCTCCTGTCTGTGGAAAATAAAATTATCTGTCTTTTTCTTTTTTCTTTTCTCCTCTTGCCTGCATGAAGTTGATAAGCATAAGAAGAACGAGAATTGCAAAGAAAATCAGAGTTGAAAGCGCATACATATCGGGTTTTACACGCTTTTTAGTCATCGAGAAAAGTCTGATGGGAAGTGTCTGCCATTCAGGTCCGCTGACGAAATAACTGATTACAAAATCGTCAAGTGACAGAGTGAACGCCATGATAAAACCTGTAAGAATACCGGGCATAATTGATGGCAGAACTACTTTGAAAAATGATTTTACGGGAGTGCAACCAAGGTCCATCGCTGCTTCCGAAAGATGACGGTCCATCTGACGGAGTTTGGGAAGAACTGACAAAATAACATAAGGTAAAACGAAAGTTATGTGAGCGATAATAAGTGTCTGCAGACCTAAAACGCTTTTCATTCCCATTAATTTTGCTCCGAAAACAAAGAGAAGCAGAAGTGAAATACCTGTAACAATTTCAGGGTTCATCATGGGAATATTTGTAGTGTTCATAATTGCAGAGCGGACATATTTGCTCTTTATTCTGTCAATGCCTACTGCTGCGGCTGTACCGAGAACAGTTGCACACACTGATGAAACAATTGCAATGAGCAATGTGTTTTTAATAGCGTTTATGGTATCGGCATCATTGAAAAGTTCACCGTACCATTTGAGAGAAAATCCTGATATAACCGATGTACTGCTTGATGCATTGAATGAAAAAACAACAAGCACAATAATCGGTGCATACAGAAAGAAATAAACAAGTGCAAGATAAAGCTTAGAGGAAAAATTCATTTTTGTACTCATGGCATAAGTCCTCCTCCGCTTTCTTCTTCATCACCTGAGAAATGGTTCATTATCGCCATACAAATAAGGATAAGCACCATAAGAACAAGTGACAATGCAGCACCAAGGTTGAAGTTGTTTGAAGTTACAAACTGACCCTCAATTACTTCACCTACAAGTGCGAAGTTACCGCCGCCCAATTTCTGCGAAATGTAGAACGTACTGACTGATGGCACAAACACCATGGTAATTCCTGAAAGAATACCTGAACGGCTCAGAGGTAAAATTACCTTTGCAAGAACCGTTACTTTACTTGCACCTAAGTCATGGGCTGCTTCAACAAGTCTGTTATCAAGTTTTGTAAGAACTGAATAAATCGGCAGAATCATAAAGGGCAGGAAGTCATAAACCATACCGAGAACAACTGCACCCGGTGTGTTAATCATCTGCAAAGGACCTATACCGATTTTTTCAAGAACTGTATTTATGATACCTGTGTTTTCAATTAAAGACATAATTGAATATGTTCTGACAAGAAGACTGGTCCACATGGGAAGCATAACAAGCATTATCATTGTACTCTGTACTCTCGCTTTTGAACGAGCAATGAAATATGCCGTAGGATATGCCACAACAAGACAGATTATTGTTGCCAGAATTCCGTACCATATAGAATTAAGAAAAACTTCTTTGTAATCCGAAAGAGCTTTGATATTCTCTAAAGTGAAATTGCCGTCAGCATTTGTGAAAGAATAATATGCAACCATAATAAGAGGAGCAATTATAAACAGAACTGACCAGACAATGTGAGGAGAAGCAAGGAGCTTTGCGGAAAGAGTCTTCTTCTGCACAAAAATCCCTCCCTGTTATTCTTCCTCAACTATATCTGAAAGATGGTCAATTTCGTCACTGAAAGAACTGTAATCGCCGAATTTACCTGAGTAAATTGATTTTTTCATGATGTGGATTGAATCAGGCTCAATTACAAGACCGATTTTATCGCCAACTTTCTGCTCGTGGATAGACTGAATCATCCATTTGAAGCCACGGATGTCAACGATAATTTCGTAATGAACACCTTTGAAAGTAACCGATGTTACAGTACCTGAAATCATTCCTTTATCGGGAGTTGTTACAACAATATCTTCAGGACGGATAACAACGTCAACTGCTTCGCCTGTTCCGAATCCTTTATCAAGGCACTGGAAAGTGTAACCTGCAAATGTTGCACGGAAGTCCTCTTTCATGATGCCGTCAAGGATGTTACTTTCACCGATAAAGTCTGCAACAAAAGCATTTTTAGGTTCATTATAAATATCCTGAGGAGTACCAATCTGCTGAATGACACCGTTATCCATAACAACAACAGTATCAGACATTGAAAGGGCCTCTTCCTGGTCATGAGTAACAAAAATGAAA
>JAZRNJ010000172.1:0-1951 GCA_045648125.1 Acutalibacteraceae bacterium | reverse complement strand
AGACCCGAAATCATTCATTAAAATAATATCGTAGGGCGAGGGCTTGCTCTCGCCGTAAAATCCGATAAAACTGACGGCAGGACCAAGGCCCTGCCCTACGGTGTAAAAATAAATTTACAGGTAAATTATAATTTATATGTGTCTTCGTAGGGGCAATTCATGAATTGCCCGTCAGGTTTCATGAAAATTCATTACGGGTCATTCGTGAATGACCCCTACGGTGTTCAATCGGTGCAATAAAAAATATAATTGCGTCGCAGACCCGAACCTCTTACCTCTTCACTATTACTTATTACTTAAAAAAATCGGTGCGATAATGATTTTTTTATTATTGCTTTTGACATTGCAGAGACTTTGTGTTATTCTGTAGAAAATATAGAAAGGAAACTGTTTATGTATACAAATTGGGAAGAACTTAAAAGTGCCTGTATGGGGTGCGATAAATGTGAATTGGGCAAAACAAGGACAAATCTTGTTTTCGGAAAAGGCAATGAAAATGCCGAAGTCATGTTTGTAGGAGAAGGTCCGGGGGAAAATGAAGACCTGCAGGGAGAACCTTTTGTAGGCAGAAGCGGGAAACTTCTTGACTCAATGCTTGCCTGCATTGACCTTGACAGAAACAAAAATATCTACATTGCAAACATGGTAAAATGCAGACCACCGAAGAACCGTGACCCCTTACCTGCAGAACAGGATGTTTGCATTGAATGGCTCAGGGAACAGGTGAAAATAATGAAGCCGAAAATCATTGTGTGCCTCGGCAGAATTTCTGCACAGAGACTCATTTCTCCCGATTTCAAAGTCACTCAGCAGCACGGACAGTTCATTGACAAAAAGGGAACACTTTTCATGGGCACATTCCACCCTGCAGCACTTCTCAGAAACCCCAACAATAAACCTGCAGCCTTTGATGATTTTATGGCACTCAGAGATGAAATCAACGAAATCTGCGACCACACATACACAGATTAAGGAGAGAAAGTTATGACACTCAGTACACTTTATGTAATTTTCAAAAAAATAATAATCTGCATTTCAGCCATTATGCTTCTTGTTGTAGGTGCAGAAGAAAAGGATATGCCACTTCCTGATAAAGCAGAAATTGTTGAAAAATATACCTACGTTCTTTACGATTATCAGGTAAGCTCTCAGGGCGTTACAAATGACGGAGAATATTTTTATTTCAGCGCAAATAAAAATCTCGGTAAGGCAAGTATGGAAACAGGTGAAATTTTCCGTATTACAACAAATGCAATTCCCGAAGTCCTGAAAGAAAAGGGCTGTAATCACATCGGCGGACTCAGTTACTATAACGGCTATGTTTACGCTGCAATTGAAGACGGCCCTGACTATCTTAATTCTTTTATAGCACTTTACGATGCAGAAACACTTAAATTCACAGGAACATATTATGAACTTCCTCATGAACTTCACATTGAAGGCGTTCCGTGGTGTGCAGTTGATGTGGAGAGAAATTATCTCTATACTGCAGAGTGGTCAAATGCAACAGTTCTCAATGTGTTCAATCTCGATGATATGAGCCTTGTGAAAACAGTACCTCTTTCAGAACCCATTGACAGAATTCAGGGTGCTGAAATGTTTGACGGAAAACTCTATATGTCATGTGATGAAGAAAACGATAAAAAGAGAATTTTCTCCCTTGACGTTGAAACAGGTCTTGTGGAAGAAGTTTTTGCAAGAAATATCGGCAAAGGCTTTGAAGCTGAAGGCATGACAGTTTATGCAGACGAAGAGGGAAAACCTGTTTTCTGTGTCCTTGACAGAGGTGAAAGAAGAGAAAGTTCTAACCTTACAATGTATAAGCTTACAGACGGAGAATAATCTATGCTTGGAGTAACAATAATCGCTCTCGGAAAACTCAAAGAAAAATACCTGAGAGATGCATGTGACGAATATATAAAAAGACTCGGCATTCTCTGTAAACTGAAAA